>JBAXXZ010000209.1:0-4826 GCA_037127575.1 Bacteroidota bacterium
CCATTGCACAGAAAAATATTACGATAACACTGGCAAAAAAGCTGTTAAAAAAAGTGCGGTTAAAGCTGTAACAACAAAGGCCGCAGCGCCTAAAAAAGCTGCTGCTAAAAAAGCAGCCAAAAAAGCGGAATAACCATTTTACTGCCACTCAAAAAAAAGTGGCAGTTTTTTTATGCGTCTACAAGAATTTCAATTACAGGCACAAAAGCTTAAAACCCAAAACCAGACTTTTTTCAAAAAGCTGAAATTAAAAGCGCCAAAAAAATTAGACGCAATTTTTCACCAAGCACATCACGAGGTTTTCGAAACAGTGAACTGTTTGTCGTGCGCTAATTGCTGTAAAACCACTTCTCCCATCTTCTACCAGCAAGACATTGAGCGCGCGGCCAAGGCTTTAAAAATAAAACCTGGGGAGTTTATTCAACATTATTTATTTATGGATGAGGAAGGCGATTTTGTTTTAAATAAAGCGCCCTGTGCTTTTTTGCAAGCAGATAACCTTTGTCAAATTTATGAAGATAGGCCCACGGCTTGTCGTGAATACCCACATACCAATCGAAAAAAAATGCATCAAATATTAGACATCACCTTTCGAAACACCCTGGTTTGTCCGGCTGTGCTCGAAATAGTGGAGCGGGTGCAGAAAAAAATAAATCTTATTTGATGTTTAATAGTCGCGCAACGTATTTGCCGATTACGTCGAATTCTAAATTAATTTTGTTTCCCACTTTAATATTTTTAAAAGAAGTGTTTTCATATGTATACGGAATGATGCATACTGAAGAGCCACTTGCGCTTGATTGAACAACAGTTAAACTAACACCGTTAATGGTGATGCTTCCTTTTTGTACAGTTATAAAATGCGCGTTTTCTTCGTGTTCGAAAGTATACTCCCAACTACCGTTTAGATCTTTAATATATGTGCAAGTGGCCGTGGTATCCACATGGCCTTGTACGATATGCCCGTCGAATCGCCCGTTTGCCGGCATGCAACGTTCGAGGTTTACCTCATCACCAACTTTTAATTGACCCAAGTTTGTTTTCAGCAGCGTTTCTTCGATAGCCGTAACGGTATACACATTGCCGACAATACTTACCACGGTTAAACAAACCCCGTTGTGTGCCAAACTTTGATCTACTTTTAAGTGCTGACTAATTGATGAGTAAAAACTAAAATGTACATTACTTTTTTCTTTTTCAATTTTTTCGAGTCGGCCAAGGCTTTCGATGATTCCGGTAAACATTATTGATTGATTAATTGGTGTATAAATGATTCGGTATTTGTTTTAAATTCTTCGTAGGCTTTGCCTGTGGCGGGTCCGCTAAACCCAGTGTGAATTTTTACTATTTGGTGTTGTTTGTTTAAAGAGATGAGTGTTGGAAAGGCGCGTATTTCGGAGAGCATCGGAAACAACTCAGATGCTTTTGTTTTGCCGCTTAGTCCGGTGATTAATATTTCGTAGGTGATGTTAAACCTGCCTTGAAGTCGTTTTAGTTGTTTTTTTGCCAGTTCTATGTTATTTGTTTTTTCAAATGCCAAAGCAATAATTTCAAAGCCTTGGTCTTTATATTGATTGTAAATCGGCGAAAGATAGGCACTTTCATCCATACAATTGGGGCACCAACTGCCCATGATTTGAATAAGAACTGGCTTGTTTTTATATTTCAAATCTTGTAATGAAACCAATTTGTCTTCCAGATTTGTGAAGCTTATGCTTACAGGTATATTGGCATCAAGTAGACGTGTAGTTTCTTCGGCATTTTTGAGTTCAAATTGGTTGTTTTTTTTCGCTGTCCAACTTTCTTTCCAATGACTGCCGCTATAAAAATCGCCTTTTAGCTCTCCGCTTGAATCTAGTTTGGCAGAAAATAAAAAGGCATGGCTTCCGTCGAAACATGACAGGGCAATGATGTTGTTGTTTTGGGCGCCTTCTAAATAACGGTAATCGCCTGTTTCGGTTAAAAATGTGCCATGTATAAGTTGACTTTGTTCAATGTGGTGGAAGAGTCCTATTGCCTTATAGGCATCGATTTTGTTGGGTGAAAAAGTTACTTCCCATTTGCCTTCAAACAAAGTTTCTTTAATGGTGTTATCTGAGATAAAACGCGAATTATTCTTATAAGTGGCTTTAAACTTGATGTAATTATTTTCTTTGCGATAATGACTGATCCATACACCCTCGAGGCCTTGTTTGCTTATTTTAGTTCTAAATTCTGTGTCAAAAACAGGCATTTTAAAAATGAGTGAATCGCCTTGCAAAACAATTTCATCAACTTCAATTCTTTCGTCGGCATTATGAATGATAATGAGTGGTTTTTTGTTTTTGTATAACACCTCAAAGTTAAATGGCAATTCGATATTGTTTTTTTCATCCAACAATAACACCGCCCTGTAAACTCCTTCTTTCAATTTTTTTGAATACATGGCAGCAGATATAAATAAGAATATGGTTAAGAAAACTTTTTGCATTAGCGTTTTTGACTCATGGCTACCAAATTCGAAATCCTGTACAACAAACGCGCCGCAACATTTGCGTCCCATTCATCTTCTTCGTTTCCGGGCGCAACTTCATTGATATCGAAAGCGATGATTGTTTTTCCGCTTTGGACAATTTTTTCAATTAAAAATAAAATCTGGTCGGTTTCAAATCCACCTGCAACAGGTGTTCCGGTATGAGGACACAATTTAGGGTCTAAAGCATCTATATCGAAACTCAGATAAATGTTTTGCGGTAATTCGCGAACAATGCGGTTGCATATCCTATCCCAACTATCGCCATTGTATTGTGTTTGTTTGATGTTTCTGTCGAAAAAGGTGATAATACGGCCATTACTGTTTTGAATTAAATTGAATTCAGCCTCGCAAAAATCGCGGATCCCAACCTGCACTAATTTTTCAATTTGAGGGATTTTAAGGGCATTAAACATGATGGATGCATGTGAGAATTCAAAACCTTCATAAGCCTCTCTTAAATCGGCATGCGCATCGAGTTGAAGCACGGCATAAGAAGGGTATTTTTCAGCCAATGCTTGCATCATTCCCAATGGTGTAGAGTGATCGCCGCCAATAAGGCCCACAATTTTGTTTTGGTTTAGGCGATGTAATACTTTTTCTTTTACCCATTGGTTGAGCCATAAACATTCAGTTTGAATGTGATTAGAGATTTTTTTTAGATCGGCGTCATTTTCACCGGCGCCATTGGCAAGCGCTTCAATATAACGTTCGGCAGACTGACGCAATTGATTGCTTTTTTCTTGTACATTTTGGTCGATGTTTTCCATGGCAATGCCTTTTTTCCAGGCATCCTTCACAAGTGGATCATACAAATCGACTTGGTAACTTGCCATGCGAATGGCTTCAGGGCCATTGGCGGTGCCGCCTCCGTAACTAACGGTTACTTCCCAGGGCACGGGAATTAAAACTGTTTCGCATTCATCTAATGTAAATGGCAAGCCAAATAAGCCATCGTTTAATTGGCCAATACCATTGGCATCGAACTGTAAAATCTTTTCTTCTTTCGTCATATTAATTAAGCAAACAACCTTGCTTAATCCATAAATTTAAAGCTTTTATTTCACACGAATCCAAAGATCTTTGAGGTGGAGGTGGCATAAAAGTATTTCCCGGACTAAACATAACAACAGGAATGAGTTGTCCGCTTTTGGCCGTTGCTTTGCACTGCTCATAAGTGTCTAGATTAATACCACCTGAGCCCGGTATAGCATGACAAGGCATGCAGTTGTCGTTAAATATTTTCTTTGTTACTCGATTGTAAGACACCCTGGAGGTATCGTTTAGACCGCATAGATTTAGCTTAATTGGACTTAGAGAATCAATGGGATTAAAAGGGGCTTGCAGAACACCTTTTTGCTTTGCACAAGAAAAAAGAAATAAGGGAAGGGCAAAAAATACAATCGACTTTATCACAATTAAGCGTGAAGGTAGATTTGGGCCGTTAAGTTTATGGTGCCAAACGGTTAAGATGCCATGAATTTTGCGTTAAGGAATAGCTTATTCTGTCGTGTAAACGGCTTTTACGTCCTTGCCAAAATTCATAGTAATTTGCTTCTAAACTCCAGCCACCCCAATGCGGTGGGCGCGTTACCGCTTTGCCTTTGAAATGTTTTTCGTAGAACAGGTTTTTTTCTTCTAATTCACTGCGTTTTAAGATGGTTTCGCTTTGATTTGAAGCCCATGCACCTATTTGTGATTCGCGGGGACGGGAATTAAAGTATTGATCGCTTAATTCGGATGATATTATTTTTACTTCACCTTCAATTCGAATTTGCCTTTCGAGTTGCGGCCAAAAAAAATTTAATGCGGCATTAGGATTTAGCGATAGATCGAGGCCCTTTTTGGAATTGTAATTTCCGTAAAAAATAAAATTATGATTTTTGAATTCACGTAAATAAACAATTCTTGAAGACGGACTATTGTGTGAAGAAACCGTGCAAAGCTGCATGGCCTGCACTTCGGGAACTTTATAGGCCACGGCTTCGAGCAACCATTTTTCGAATTGAAAAAAAGGATTCGCTTCAACATCTTTTTCATTTAAAGTGCTGAAAGTAAAATCGTCTCTTAATTGGGCAATGTGCTTTTGAAATTCGTCCATATCTTAAAGATATTAAGAAAATGAATTAAAAAATAAGATTTTTTCGACTCGATAATTCTTGGGGCTCGATGGTTTGAATTTGAATGATGTCGGGTATTTTTTTTAGTTTATCAATGATTTTAAATTGATAGCTGTGTGTTTCATCGCCCTTTAAAATTAAAAAATAATCGGTTTTTGGTAATTCACGAATGAGCTTGCTGCTCTCATCTAATT
>JBAXXZ010000210.1:0-4821 GCA_037127575.1 Bacteroidota bacterium
TTATAATGAATCATTCAATGTTAATACTTCATTTGAAATATCTAATGCTGATTTTAACGGCGATGGTATTTTTGATTACCCCAACTTTAGTCCAGGAGCTGATTATTTAATCACAAACAACGTAAACGGAGAAGTGAAACAAGCACTCACCAAAGTGTACACACCGATGCGCAACAATTTGGAGATTAAATATACCAACCTAAGTACGAAATTTAATTTTGCAAATGGCACTAAACAAGAAGTTTTAAAACCCATTACAGTCAACAGCAGCGCAAGTGGCTTGGTTTATTATGCCCCTAATTTATATTGTGTTAGTCAAGTCACCGAATTGTCAGGGTTTAACGGACAATTTAACAAGACAAAAAAATACCTATACGAAAAGCCGACATTTCATCTGCTTGGTAAAGGGTTTCTGGGTTTTGAAAAAATCAATGCCATTGATGTGAAAACGAACATAGGCACGCAAATTACTTCGAGTGTAACCATTCCATATTTTATTCCTTTACAATACAAACAAATTAGTGCCAAATATGGGCCAACAAGTGTTTCCGGTATTCAAAACGCAAACACATACACAATCAACTTATCGAAAATTATATCACAAACAATTAACACCATTGTTGCAACTGGTGTGAATTTGCAATCATTTATACTTCAAGTACAAGCATCTGAAAGCACCGACTTTTTGAATTCACTTCGTCATACAGCAAGTTTTATCTATAACATGAATGCGAGAGGGAATATTCATCAACAACAAGACACTTATGGTTGGAATTCAACGTCGCCAATTCGCCAGTCTAATTCCACCTTCAATTACACTTTGCTAAACAACGTATTTCGTCTTTCAAAGGAAACAAGCACCCAATTGCAATCGGGTCAATCGAACTATTTGCGAGAAACCGAATATTTTTACGACAACCTGGGTCACCTAACGAATATCTTAAAGGATCACAATATTCCGGCACTCAGTAATAATGTTCTTAACACCGCTTTCTCACAATTTAACGCTTTTGGAAACGCAAAAGTTACTACTGTATCGGCACCTGATGTTGCGGCGAGAATTTCAAGCATCGATTACGATAATACAGGGCGCTTTATTACACTTAAATCAAATGCTTTTGGCCACTCCATCCAATATACAGTTGAGCCACTTTATGGCAATATTTTGCAACAAAAAGAAGCCAACGGTTTAATTACCCAATATGACTACGACGGTTTGGGCCGACTAAAAAGAACCACCTTTCCTAATAATACAATTGCCAAAGAAACCATCACCTGGGAAAGTCCAAACAATTATAACTATGCTGCCCAAGTTTTGGGTGCCTTTGCCGTAAAACAAGAAAAAGACAACTCGCCATACAATAAAACTTATTATACAGGAAATGGACTAAGTCTTAGAAACGAAAGTCAGGATTTTGATGGCAATGTGGTAATCAGCGACAATGCCTATGCTTCAGCGCAAAGCATTTTACCCGACGCGCTTTTACTTGAATCTACCGAAGCACATTATCCAGGCCAATCCAAATATGGCAAAACAAAACACGATTACGAAAATATTTATTTTAGACCTGAAACAAGTCAATCATATACTGTAAACGCAGGCAGTGAAACATTTACCGGACATTACTCACAAACCCATTACAACTTGCCAAGTAATTTAGCATCATATCATACTGCATTTAATGAGACGGAAAATCAAAACGGTCAAAAAATTAAAAAGTTGAATAATTCTGCGGGACAACTCATTCTGACAATTAATAATACTTCCGGGCAAAATCAAATGGCAAGTTACATTTATCACAGCGCCGGCGAAATAAGTTCAATTAGTTTAAGCAGCAGCACTACGCCAAACCAATCAGCTACGCATACATTTTCATTTAACGGATTAGGGCAAAAAGTAAGTGCCAGCGACCCTTCACATGGGAATATTACCTATCAGTATAACACAATAGGTGAACTTACTCAAATTTCAGACGGTAATGGCACCTTTAATTACACCTATGATGTTTTGGGCAGAACCATAACTAAATCAGGAACCCAAAGTGGTAGTTTCTCTTATCAGTATATTAATTCAGGCAATGGATTAGGTCAGTTATGGAAAATAACCGGGCCAAACAATGTTAATGAATACACTTACGACGCCTACAATAATTTAATCCAAAGCAAAGAAAGTTTCCCGGCCGATAATAAAGTGTTCATCAGTAATTTCACATACGACACTTATGGCAGAGAACAGCTACACACTTATCCAAGTGGATATACAATAAGAAACAATTACAATGCATTAGGTTTTATCGCAAGCCTGAGCGACAATGCCAATCAAATCTTATGGGAACTTAAAAAGACTGATGCCTTAAATCGTTATCTTGAATATAATTATGGAAACGGTATAATAAATAAAATAAAGTACAACGATTTAAATCAATTGGAAGAAATTGAACACGGGGCATTGCACAAACAAAATTATGCTTTTGATGTTGTATCAGGCAATTTAAACTGGAGAAGATTTAGGAATTTAATTGGCAACACCGACAACCAAGAATTCTTTGGTATAGATGCCAATGATCGATTAACCCAATCGGCCCAGTATGACCCGAGTAATAATACCTTTCAAAACATCAATAATGTATCATATGATGTACTCGGCAATATCAGTCACAAGGATGACGCCGGAGACTATCACTATACAAATACCACTAAACCTTTTCTGCTGACACAAATGAGCAATTTAACCAACAATGTGAGTTTGAATACTGTTTCACTAAACCACAACGACTTCGACAAGGTGAATAACATCAGTGAGATGGGCACTAATAAGAACCTTAGTTTTGTTTATGGAAACGATGAAGAAAGAATTCAATCCGATTACAAAGTAAATGGCATTACGCAATTTAAACGCTACTACGCCGAAAACTTTGATCGACAAGAAAGCTCTAGTGGGTACAAAGAGTGGACATATATTTTTGCACCTAACGGACTTTGCGCTATCTATTACAATAACAATGGCAGCAGTAAATTAATGTATGTCAACACCGATCATTTGGGCAGTCCGATTTTGATCACAGGCACAGTTGGCAACAATCCACAAGCCATACTTGAAGAAAATTCATTTGATGCATGGGGAAGAAGAAGGAATCCAAGTGACTGGTCTTTTAGCAATTTATCGAGCGCTCATTTGATTCCGAGAGGATATACATTTCACGAACACATCGATGAATTTTCACTCATCAACATGAATGGGAGAATGTATGATGGTATACTTGGCCGATTTTTACAACCCGACAATTTTGTTCAAGCCCCTGATAATTTGCAAAACTATAATCGCTATGCTTATTGTCTAAACAACCCCCTAAAATATAATGATCCGAGCGGTAATATTATCGCATTCACTGATAGTCAATATGAATTTTGGAAATCTAATTCAGATTTAGCGATTAAAATAAATTATGAATTTGGATCAGATGTTCGAAAAGCCGGCTTTGAGATTTCTTATGGAATCCCTAAGTCAAGTGGAGCTTACATCAGAGGGCACGCAGGTCTAAATTATTATTGGAGAGATGTCGACAACTGTTATACTGGTTGGGAAGCTACATATGGATTTGAGGCTGGCGGTTCAATTCCATTACATTTTGGAGACAATTCAAGATTCAATACCTTATTGTCTTTAAACATGTCTGTAAACCATTATGATAGAGAAGGAAATGAATTCGATCAAACAACTAACAAAATAACGATTGGAGGCACCTTAGTTAAATTCCAGTACGAAAACGATTATATGTTTGGTTTACCGGCTGATGGTGGTGATGGATTGAGAACTGCTGCGGGCAAACTCTCATTTGGTGATTTTGCTGTTGGTTTTAATTTATTTACAGGTGACCCCGGAGGAGTAAAAGGAATGTTTGGTCTCGGTAGTAATAGAAATACTGGTGTTAAAAGAGAAAACACAGTAAATAATGGCCAACTAACTTATGCTGATAATACGAAGGGAGGCAATCCAGACAAATACAGAGCTGGAATTGGTTATGTACAGTATGGAAATGTTAAGGTTGGTCGTAATTCAGAGAAAATAAGACATGCTATTCAAAATAAAGCTGCGCATGATTTTCTATATCCAACAGTTAGTGGGGGCGAACACATGCCTCACTTCAGAATTATGGATCGTAAACCGACTTGGTATTATAGCTTTGGAGCAGGAACAGCAGGTTCATTATGGTAGTTAATTCGACCACAATGAACAGAGAGAGTCTTAGAATTCTTAAGATAAAATTTATCTTTTTCAAACTTATTCCAAATAAATTTTTTCGAAATATAATTTTTCATATTTTTGACATGAGAGAACCCATCCACCAATTATAAATATGATTCAATCGTGTTTAATAATAAATCTGATTTTAATTGTCCAAATTTTAAACCATATCACTTTTGGGTTCCGATGCAAAAATTCAGAATGCAATTTTGTATGCAATCTATGTCGTTCGTATCAGAATGCCAATATTTTCCTAAGAACTCAATTTAATCCCATCAAATTTAAAAATCGAATTATATTAAAACCTTTAGAAAAGATAAAATTAAATGTCTAAATTTTTTGTTAATGAAACTCATAAATCATGAAAGCAATTAACCACAAATCACCACACGCATGTGTCTATAAAAATTGCAGCTTCATGCTAGTCTTGTTAATAACTGCGGTTTTATCCGCCTGCAAAAAAAACAAATTCAGTATTAGTCCACAAAGCCACGATGGCAGTAACCTGCGTTTAAACGGATATTATTTTACCAAGTCGGCCCGCACTAATAGCGATAGCCTTATCGATATTTTAT
>JBAXXZ010000211.1:0-4795 GCA_037127575.1 Bacteroidota bacterium
GAAGTGTTAAGTACCAATATCGAATATGGCGCCTGCGACAAAGCCTGGCAATACTACTGCGACAAATTTGACGCCAAATACATTCGCCAAAACATCAGTTTACCGCTAACAAACAAAACGCAATTCATTGAAGATTTTTTTAAAGGCTTAAGCGCAAAAACCAAACTTATTTTTATCAGTCACATCACCAGTAGCACAGCGCTTATTTTACCGGTGAAAGAAATTTGCGACATCGCTAAAAGCAAGGGCATCCTCACTTTTGTTGACGGCGCTCATGCCCCTGCACAAGTAGATTTAAATCTTAGCACATTAAACGCTGATTTTTACACCGGGGCTTGCCACAAATGGATGATGACACCCAAAGGCTGTTCGTTTTTATATGTAAAGCGTGAGCTGCAAGCCAAAATTGATCCCTTGGTGATTAGTTGGGGTTATAAAAGCGCCTTTCCTTCACATTCTTTGTTTCTAGATTACCATCAAATGCAAGGTACCCGCGATTTTTCTGCCTTTCTCACCGTACCCAAGGCCCTCGCTTTCATGCAAGAAAATAATTGGAAGGTCATATCGTCAAGCTGCAAACAGTTAGTTCGTAATAACGCAAAGCGATTTTGTGATTTATTCAACAGCCAAGCCTTTTGCCCTATTACCGAAGAATTTTTAGGCCAAATGTTTAGCATCCCCATTCAATGTAACGAACCCGAAAAATTACAAAAACACTTGTTCGAAAAATACCACATCGAAATACCGGTGATGCGTTTGGAAGACAGGGTTTTTATCCGTTATTCCATTAACGCTTTTAATACCCAAGCCAATTTAGATCAATTGTACGAAGCATTAAAGGAAATCAAATCACAAACAAATTTGATTGTTTCCTAAATACATGGCCGTTATTGGTAGAGCGCCTTATTTGGTATTGATTAATTCGTTGGTGCTGAGCATTAAATCCAAGAATAAAATTTTAGGATTGGCATTGCGTTCGATGTAATAATAGTTGCTATTAAATTCATTCACCAAGCGCTCGTAATTGTTTTGATTGATAAATGGCGCAAATTTTTCAAGAAACACTTTTTCTTGGCCGCTTAAACGCACCAAAGATTTATTGCCGTAATTATACATCAAACAATCGCGAAACACTTCTAAGCCATATTGCAAAAATTGTTTTTGTTTTTCTCTGCCCCTACCTGCATTGTCATCAACCCATTGCAAAGCCTTGGCGCAATCGAAGCGCAGTGCCAAACGCATAAAGTTTTGAAAATCATTTAAAAATGAAATGTTCTCATCATTGTGCAATAACAGCTGAATCGCTTCTCCATAATTGCCATTGGCCAATACAGCGGTTTGTTTGGCTACATCGGCATTCACCTGGTAATTGACCATTAAAGCCGAACTTATCTCTTGCTCGCTAGATTGATGAAAATGAATTTGTTGCACCCGTGATAAAATGGTCGACAATAATTGTTCAGTATTAGAGCTCACCAAAATAAAAATGGTTTGATCAGGCGGCTCTTCCAAAATTTTTAAAAGTTTATTGGCTGCATCAACATGCATTTTTTCGGGTTGCCAAATAATTACCACCTTATAAGATCCTTCGTAACTGGTATAACTCAACTTACGCAGAATATCATTGGCTTCCTCCACCGGAATAATGGGCTGCTTGTTCTCGGCGCTAATGTTGCCAAACCAATCATTTAAACCCATATAAGGGTGCTCTAAAAAAAATTGACGAAAATCTTTCGACAAATCATCACTGCTTTTTACTTCCTTACTTTTTGCAATTGGAAAAACCAAATGCAAATCGGGATGAATAAGTTTGCTAATCCTTTGACAATATGAGCATGTTGTACAAGGACCGCTTTCTGTTTTTTGATTACAAAATAAATGCTGCACAAAAGCCAATGCCATGGGCAAGTGCCCACAACCATCTTTGCCACTAAACAACAAGGCATGCGGCACCTTTTGGCTGGTCACCATTTTTTGAAGTCTTTGTTTTACTTCTGCTTGCCCTATGATGTCGTGGTACTTCAATTATTTGGTGTTATATTGATTCATGCACCGTTGCAAACCAATAAATGCAAAAGCCTTTACAGCTTCGGATGCCAAAGCAATGCGTTCTTTTAATGTTTTTAGTTCTTCTTCATTCCATTTGCCCAACACATAATTTATTTGGGCACCTTTATTAAATTCGTTGTGAATGCCAAAACGCAAACGCGGATATTCATTGCTATTTAATGCCTCCTGAATACTCTTCATGCCATTGTGACCGCCGTCGCTGCCCTTTGGACCAATCCTTATTTTCCCAAAAGGCAAAGCCAACTCATCCACCAGCACCAAGGTATTATCGATGCTGATTTTTTCGGCTTGCATCCAATAATTCAATGCCTTGCCACTTAAATTCATATAGGTACTCGGTTTAATTAACAAAAGCATTTTGCCTTTGTGTTTTAATTCAGCCACATCAGCGTATCGCTCAGTTTTAAAACGTATGCCAGCTTCCTGCGCCAAATGGTCAACAATTTTAAAACCAATGTTGTGCCGGGTTTCGGCATATTCTTCTCCAATATTTCCTAATCCAACAATTAAAAACTTACTCATGAAAAAAGATTGTTACAAAGGCGAAAATTTCAATCAAATTTATGATTTATTCTTGTATAATTTGTGCTTGATGTTGTAGCGAATGCAGTCCCAATATTCTTTGGTATAACTAACAAAAATTTCTTCGCCGGCTTTAATATCGCGGGTGGCCACAATAAAACATTGATCGCCAAAAATATCGTAAACCGCATTGTTTTTAAAGCCCTTCACCCTGCTTAGGCCTTCTGCATCATTCGCAAAACGCGCTTTAAACCTTGGTGTTGAAAATGCATCAATACAACGTTTGTTACTGATAAAAAACAAATATCCGTCTTTGTCTTCTTTCACCCTTTTGGTGTATTCTTTCCAGTCGATAATTTCACCTTTGTATTCAATAATTTTACTGTCTTTTTTAATCGCCTTATCGGTGAATAATCCCTTGCCTGCGTTTGGTAACAATGAGGTCTTTACAATTAATGCCATAGTGGCGACAAAAATAATTTTTTATACGGTTTAAAGTCCAAAATTCAAAAAATGTTGGTAAGTAATTTGTAGTCAAAAAGCCCTTAAAAAGCCTTCTTTCATATTAACGTAGATGCATCGTTGGGTGCCTCCCGTGCAATAAAACCATTCAGCAACACTAATTGTAGTGACAGTCAATGATTATTCCGGTAATTTTATTTTTGAAAAGCAACAGTCTATATAAAACCCTTGGCGATTGCCATAAATGCCTTGTTTTGCTTGGCTTCACCAACAGCAATTAAACTTACTTCTTGTTCATTAATCACCAATAATTGATGGCAATATTTTAATAATATATCTAAATCGTGAGAACTAAGTAAAATGCATTTTTTTTCTTCTTCACACAATCCTTTCAGCATAATCATCAATTCGTTTTTTGATGCGTAATCCAAATAGGCCGAAGGTTCATCCAATAACATCACCTCTGTTTGTTGTGCCAAGGCCTTGGCTATCACTGTGCGCTGAAAATAACCGTCACTTAATTCAGAAATATAAGTATTTCTGTATTTGCCTAAACCGCACATTGTTATGGCTGATTCAACCACTGCTTCTTGAGCAGGCGTTAACTGATTAAAAGCATTGGTGTATGGCATCCGCCCTGCCCGCACCACATCGATAACCCTTAGATTAAAACCACCAAATTTTTGGGTCAATACTATCGACACTTTTTTTGCCAATAACTCATAACTCGCATTCTGCACCTTTATGCCATCAATAATTATCTCACCACTAATAAGGGGCAACAATCCCGCAATACTTTTAAGCAGCGTTGATTTACCAACCCCATTTAAACCAACAATGCCAACCAATTGTGATGCGTGAAATGACAAATTGAGGTCTTTAAGCACCGCCAAGTTTTCACCCGATTTGTGATAACCAACACTAAGCTGCGATATTGAAATCAACTCCTTCATTGTATTTACCATTGTTTGTTTTTAAACATTAAATAAATCACCAAAGGGGCGCCAATAAAAGTGGTAATCATGTTAATGGGCAGGGCCATGTGCTTAAACACTGAGTGCGCAAAAGCATCTGCAAATAATAATAAAATTGGCCCCAATAATAAACATGCTGCCAAATGGATTTGTTGTTTGGATACATGAAATAACATCCGTGATAAAATGGGCACAGCTATTCCTACAAATGCAATTGGTCCGCAAAAAGCAGTAACAATGCCTGTTAAAGCCGAAGAAATTAAAATTAGCCAAAACCTTTTTTGTTTCACAGGCACGCCCAAATTTTGCGCATACTGATGTCCTAATAAAAATGCATTTAAAGGTTTGATGAAGAATAACAACAAAGTCAATATTAATAGGGTGCTGCCCGCTAAAAGCGGAATGTCTTGTAAATTGGTTGTACTCATTGAGCCCATACTCCATAACACAAAATTTTTCAAACTGTCGGGTTCAGCAAAATATTCTAAAACGGCTTGCAGGGCGCCGCATATTTGTGAAATCATCAAACCTATTAAAAGTAAAATCACATTTTTCTTCACACGCACAGCGATGCTTAAAATAATGATGGTCATTACAAAACTCCCAACAACCGACGCCAAAACAGTATAGGTTTTTCCCCACGTAAAACCCGGCAGCCAATGCAAACTTGCGCCGGCCATCACCGAAAGTGCCACGGTTAATGAAGCGCCCGAGCTAATGCCAAGCACATAAGGCCCCGCCAAGGGATTTCGAAAAATGACCTGTAG
>JBAXXZ010000212.1:0-4793 GCA_037127575.1 Bacteroidota bacterium
TAACAGACAAGAAAATTTTCTTTCCGAAATTCGCGCAGGTGGTGTTAATTTATTATACGATTTTGGAAATTTAATTTCTAAAAAATATACCATGCGTCCATACATTAGCCTTGGTATAATGGGTTTTGAATATCTCAGCAAAACCGATTTAAAAGATGCCAATGGCAATACCTATTATTATTGGCAGGATGGCAGTATAAAAAATATGCCGGAAGGCTCTGCCGGTGCGCAAGAAGCAATGACTTTAAAACGTGATTATAAATACGAAAGTGATGTCCGTGAATTAAATAAGGATGGATTTGGTAAGTATCAAGAAAGGGCTTTGGCCATTCCTTTAGGTGCAGGTTTTATCATGAAGGTAACAGATCGTGTTGATGCGAAAGTAAATTTTCAATACTTCTTTACAAACACCGATTATATTGATGGCATCAGCGATCAAAGTATTGGTTATCGCAAGGGTAACAAACGTAAAGATAATTTTGCCTACACATCGGTTTCCTTACAATATGATTTGGTAGCGCGTAAAAAACCAAAATTAATATTGGAAAATGATTCAGTCGACAATTCGTTTTGGCTGGCTGAAAAGAAAGCTGATTCAGACAATGATGGCGTTGCCGATTTTTATGATGTTTGTCCTGGTACTGCTCCGGGGGCAAAGGTAAATTTAAAAGGTTGTCCTTTGGATGATGATGCAGATGGTGTTCCAAATTACCGTGATGATGAATTGGCCACGCTTAAGGGCATGGCTGTTAATGAAAAAGGCGTTGGCCTAAGTGATGAATACTGGCAAAATTGGTACAATGCCTATAAAAACGATAGTTTAGATGCCAATGCAAGTTTACAGGTTATTTCTAATTTCTTTGATATGGCAAAAGCCAAGAAGAAGAAAAAGAAGAAAGTAAATCCGGATGAATATACTGTTGAAATAAAACGATATCCAGGTGCAGTGCCTTCAGATGAGTTGGCCTTTATGTTAAGTATTGGCGATATTAATACGGCGACTCTTGAAGACGGATCAACAGTTGTTTACACAAATGGTTCATACAAGAATATGAGCGGTTTAATTAAACGCAGAGATGAATTTAGAGCAGAAGGTCAAAAGGATGCCAAGATTTCACGCATGCAAGGTGGAAAATTTACGCCTATTAGCGACAGTGAATTAGAAGAACTGAAAAAATTAGAAGCAAGTGGAGGCAAGGAGGAACTAGATGAAGAGGACAAAATTGAAAGACCGACACAATCATTTAAACGTGATGACATTGTTTACCGAGTGCAGTTAGGCGCATTTAAAAATAAAATTTCAACCCGTGTATTTAATACCAGTGCGGGCAGTGTATTGGAAATTAAAACCGGAGAAAATATTTACCGTTATGTAACCAAAGGATATAAAACCATTGAGGAAGCCGCCTCTGTTCGCGCTGATTTGGTAATTCAAGGGTATGATGATGCATTTGTAACGGCTTATAAAGATGGGCATCGAATTCCGTTAAGTCAAACCAAAGCCACTGTTGACAAAGCGTTTAAAGAAGATTTAAGTGAGAATAAAATGTTTAGTTCGGTGAAGAAAGATTTGGTTGTTTTTAAAGTTCAGTTTGGCTCGCCAAAACGCAAAATGTTTGAAGAGAGCATGGATGAGAAGTACAAGGATGTGCCTGAATTGCAAAAAGAAACAACTGCTACTGGCAATATTCGTTACAGTGCAGGTTCATTTAAATCACGCGATGAAGCCAATAAGTTTTTAAAGAAAATGGAAGAAGCAGGCTTTAATGATGTGTTTGTGATTGCCAAGTTTAAGGATGAAATTATTTCATTATCTGAAGCGCAGGCTTTATTAGGTAATTAAATTTCCTCGTAAAAATCAATGATAATGCCGTCTTCGGGATTAATCATTATTTCTCTTTTTTCATCACCAAAGTCTAACATCAATGTATTGGCAACGTAAAAATCCCCGTCTTTTGTAAGTCTTACCAAACGAAGTTCTTTACCAATCACATCCTTCCACATACTCGTTTCAGAAGCGTCGATTGAAAACAATTTCATTTTACCGTCGAACTCTTCTCTTAAATGTTTTGCAACGATCTTTGGATCGTATTCCATTGCATCGAGGCCATTGCCGGCATCGTTACAGCCGATGGTAATTTTTTGTCCGTCTTTAAAGTGCAGTTCAACATTATCGATAATTTCGAATACATTGGATGGGTTGAAGTTATTTTGCCACAAGTGACAAACAACTTTTTGTACTGTGCGGCCTTGCGCTGCAATAAATCTTGCAAGGGCTTCATTGGTAAAAAATATAACGTCTTTCATATTATTTCGTTGCGTTTACCTAATTCAATGATTTCTAATTTTTTTATTTCGGTTTTGTCAATTTCAAATCTTAGTGCTGTTTTCACTTGGTGAAATCCATGCGTGCCACATGCGCCGGGGTTCATGTGTAAAAGTTGGTGGACATTATCGTACATTACTTTTAATATGTGTGAATGGCCACAAATAAATAGCTGGGGTTTAATATTTTGAATTAGTCCTTTTACCCTTGCCGGGTATTTACCGGGGTAGCCGCCTATATGGGTGATGAGTACTTTTACATCTTCACACATAAATTCCAAATTTTCAGAGTACGTTTGACGGATGTTGTTGTCGTCAATGTTGCCAAAAACAGCTTTTAGTTTGCTGTGTTGTTGAATTTCTTCACACACTTGTATATCCCCTATATCGCCTGCGTGCCAAACTTCATCGGCTGCTTGCATGTACTTAATTAATTTTGGTTCTAAATAGCTGTGCGTATCAGATATGAGTATAATTTTTCTCAATCAGTCTTGGCTTATTCAATACCGAAATGGGTGAGTATCTTTTGCAATTCGTTGTCGTTGCCAAATTTTAAAGTGAGACTGCCACCGCCTTTGGTATTGCGCGAAAAAGAGTAGGCTTTTGGGAAAAGTTTGTCTAGGTTTTTGGCAATCACCTTGTCTTCCATACTTAATGGGCGATCGGGACGGGTAATTTTTGGCGTTACTTTTAATTTCTCGCCACGGGCCAATTCTTCAATTTGAC
Organism: Bacteroidota bacterium; assembly: GCA_037127575.1. GTDB lineage: Bacteria > Bacteroidota > Bacteroidia > B-17B0 > Aurantibacillaceae > Aurantibacillus. The sequence goes on from JBAXXZ010000212.1 coordinate 3,052, forward strand.
GAACGGATAGATCTTGTTCGAGGGTGAGTGCAAAAATGGCCAATTGACGGTCTTCGTTATCAATATTGATTAATGCCTTAGCGTGCCCCATGGTTATTTCACGGTCGCGCAGCGACTTTTGAATGGCAGCCGGCAGCCTTAACAAACGCAGAAAATTAGTTACTGTGCTTCTTTGTTTGCCAACTTTTTCGCTTAATTGTTCTTGTGTTAAGCTGCATTCATCAATCAAGCGTTTGTAAGATAGTGCCACTTCAATTGGATCTAAATCTTCACGTTGAATGTTTTCAACCAAGGCCATTTCGAGCATGGCTTGATCGTCGGCAATGCGAATATAAGCAGGTACTTCTGTTAATCCTGCTAATTGAGAAGCCCTAAAACGTCTTTCACCTGAAATTAATTGGTAATGGTCGTAGCCCAATTTGCGAACCGTTAGTGGTTGAATGATGCCATGAATTTTAATGCTTTCGCTTAAATCGGTTAAGGCATTTTCCTCAAAATTGGTACGTGGTTGAAATGGGTTGGTTTCAATGTTTTTTATTGAAATAAATGACACAGAATTAACTACAGGGGCGTTTACGCCGTTGTTTCGTGTAGTGATATCCGTTTTGGCATTTTCAAGTAATGCACTTAATCCTCTTCCTAATGCCGGTTTTTTTTGACTCATTTTTTCTGATAATTTTTTAGTTCCTCACTTTTCCAAATCCCTCTTCGCTATTCCCTAATTAATTTTAAATATCTTCACTTAATTCTTCTTCTGATTCTTCAATACGAATGGTTCGGTTGCTGTCGCTTATTTTGGTTAAACCATTGCGTTGCAAAATTTCGCGGGCCAAGTTTAAATAACTGGTGGCGCCTTTGCCAATTGCATCATGCATAATGATGGTTTTCCCAAAACTTGGTGCCTCTGCCAATTTGGTATTACGTTGAATAAGCGTATCAAACACCATGTCTTGAAAATGTGTTTTTACTTCTTCAACCACTTGGTTGGCCAAGCGCAAACGCCCGTCGAACATGGTTAAGAGCACACCTTCAATATCGAGATTGGTATTTAAATGGGCTTGCACAATTTTAATGGTTTGCAATAATTTGCCCATGCCTTCTAATGCAAAATATTCGCATTGAACCGGAATGATTACGCTATCCGCACAAGAGAGTGAGTTGATAACAGTAAGCCCAAGTGAAGGACAACAGTCCAAAATAATGAAATCATAATTATCCTTGATTTTATCTAAGGCTTTTTTCATCATGTATTCGCGGTTGCTGAGGTTCACCAATTCCAATTCAATGCCTACTAAATCGGCGTTGGTTGGTAAAAGCGACAAATTGGGCGTACCGGTTTTTAGTATCACATCATTTGGATGAACACTATCGATGATGCATTCATACAAACCGGCTTTAATGCTTGCCGGATCAACTCCAACACCGGATGTGGCATTCGATTGAGGATCGGCATCAACCAATAATGTTCTGTATTCTAACACCGCTAAGCTTGCCGCTAAGTTAATGGCTGTAGTGGTTTTACCTACACCACCTTTTTGATTGGCGATTGATATGATTTTTCCCATGCTTCTGTATTTAATGTTTAATAGTAATCGTTTCTCCTATGTTCAATAAATTTAAATGTCGACCTGCCATTTCAAATTTTAATTTGGCTTCTTTCTCATCAATTTTAATGTAATCAAAAGTGTTATAATGCATGCCAATAATATTGTTACAACTGATAAAATCACAAGCAATAATGG
>JBAXXZ010000213.1:0-4756 GCA_037127575.1 Bacteroidota bacterium
CCCTTGCGCGCTTTGCGGATCGGTCGGCGCAGGAGGTGCGGCGTCATCCCCATAGGCACCGCCGCCGTAGCGCGCCCGAGCCGGCGCCTCAGGCGCCACGGGTGCGCCGTCGTCTAGCTTCGGCGCGGGACTGAAAGGCAATCTCACCGGGTGTGTCAGCACATTCATCTTCTTTGTCTTTTACACCATCACCATCACGGTCATCTATGCGTTTTTGCGGGATCGTTAATTTAAGCATGGCATAAAAATTTAATCCGCGCAAATCACTGCCTTTAAATAGCGGGCTTAAATCGCATGAACCAAAAGTAATGGGCCCAATTTTTATATTCAAGCCTGTCATGATTTCTTTGTATCGCTTTGCGCTCAAAGTATTATAAGTAAAGGGAATCGAAATATCAAACCAATAACTTTCAAAACGAGGAGCAAAACAAATGGCAGAATAATTGTGCACATTGTACAAATTGTTTTTGCGCAGATTTGAAAAATGGGTGCTTAAATTGAGAAAGAAAAATTGGTTGATGGAATAATCTACTTGCGTATTAATAGCCGTTGGCAAGGCAATGGCAAATTGTTTAGACGAATTGGCATTACCAAAATCTTTGTTGGCAATTGAATCAAATTCATGCTTCGATGAAATGCCTTCATAATGATTTAAGTTGGAAGAATTTAATACCACATTTAAATCGTAATTGTCGCCTACCTTTAGGTATTTGATACGACCCAAATCATTTAAACTTGCGCCCAATTTTAGTTTGTACTTGATGGCATCCTTTTTTAAAATATAAGTTTTATCATCCACTTTAATTTTATACTTCGCATAATCAGGGCGCCATTCGTAAATAAAGCCAAGGTCCATGCCCAAGGCAGGCTTGGTAACATAGTGGTAATAACTGGCAAGTATATTATTGCTATTGTATGAATTTGGGCCTAAATTAGCAGAAGTGGCAATGGCAAAATTCGAATTTAAGTAACTGCTACCATCTTTGGTGCTGAACAAAAAATCCAAATTTTTCGCCACAAAAAAAGCACTCTCTAGCCCTTGTAAAATTTTTACCGTTCCGCCGGCTTTCATAAAATGTGCTTGTTTGCTTTTGATCACACGGGCATAACTGAGGCCGTATTCAGCCCAGGACATTTGCACAATGGCAAGGTTTTTTAAATTTATTTCATTGTTCTGTGTCACATTTAAATCCATTTCCTTTTCAAACAAATTGGTGAACTTCGGTTTTAAACCATCCATGTTCAAAAACTGGCGAATACTCCAGGTAAAGGCAATGGCATTGTTTTGATCGAGTTGAATTAAAAAAGAAGGCAACAAGATGCGGTTCTCCAAACTCAGTGAGCGGTTTTTGGTTGAGCTGATAAAATGAAAATTCTTAAATACATTGTCTGGCACATTGGGCGTGGTGTTTTGCCAGGATAAAGGTAGTTGCGAATTGGTGAATTTTAGGGCATCACGTTTTACACCAAACCACGAATTATTAAAATTAACATCAGCACCGCCCAAAATTAAATCAAAACGCAAACGGTTATCGGCTGCCGCGGCAGGATTGGCAATAACTTGATTGATACCGCCAAAATTGCTGCCGCCGTAAGAAAAATAATCTTGGGAAATCAAGCTTTTTTGAAAAGCAAAAATCAATAAAATAACAAGAAAATGCTTTATCCTCATGTGCTTAACAAATATACAAAAAATATATATTGGCTTAAACACGTGGTCTTTCAATCCAATAAGAATCGGTTAAAAAGGCAATATCTGCGATTGAATAGTGCCCGAAAACACTAAATTACACTGAGGCGTTTGTGTAATATTTTTTTCGAAAATAAAAGGCCAATTGCACCAAGGCAATGAGGGCGGGCACTTCAACCAAAGGACCAATTACGCCGGCAAAAGCTTCTCCGCTATTAATGCCAAAAACACCAATCGATACTGCTATGGCCAGTTCGAAATTATTACCTGATGCGGTAAACGATAAAGCGGCATTGTCGGAATAGTTAGCCCCTGCTTTTTTGGCCACAAAAAACATCAATACAAACATGATGGCAAAATAAATCACCAACGGTAAGGCTATACGCAGCACATCAAATGGAATCGACACAATCATGTTGCCTTTTAAACTAAACATCACAACTATGGTGAATAACAATGAAATAAGCGTAATCGGTGAAACAAAGGGTAAAAATTTTGTCTTAAACCAGGTTTCTCCTTTTAAAGCAATGAGCGCATAACGCGAAATAACGGCACTTACAAAAGGGATGCCTAAATAAATACCAACTGTTTTGGCGATTTCAGCCATGCTAATGTCAATGCTTTGTCCATGAATACCGAAAAGTGGCAACATAATTTCAATATAAAAATAGGCGTATGCACTAAAAAAGAAAACCTGCAACAAGCTGTTAATACCTACCAAGCCGGCCACCAATTCACGATTGCCTTCGGCCAATTCATTCCATACAATCACCATGGCAATGCATGGCGCCAAGCCAATGATGATGAGCCCGTTCATATAATCAGCATGGTCTTTTAAAAATAAAATGGCCAAACAAAACATTAAAAAAGGACCAACAATCCAAGTGATTAAAAATGACCAAGCCAATAACTTTGTTTGAGATAATACTTTTAGAATTAAAGCAAAATTAACTTTGGTTAGTGGGGGATACATCATTAATATTAAACCAAAAGCCAAAGGCAAATTTACACTGCCATTCGAAAAGGAATTAATCCAGTTCGAGGATTGCGGCATAAAATACCCAATGCCAATGCCCAACGCCATGGCCAAAAAAATCCAAAGCGTGAGAAACCTGTCTAAAAAACTTAATTTTTTCTTTTTGCCATGTGCTTTGGTATCAATAGATGTCATAAAATTATTTTGTTTGTTTAAAGCGTGAAAATATATAAAATGTTTCGCGTGCAATCTCTTGGCAACGCTTGTCGTATTTGGCATCTTGTTCGGGGCTGCCGTCAAAGGTTTTGGGATCATTGTACTTGGTAACAAAGCGCGATTCGGCACCGGGAATAAAAGGACAATTTTCATCCGCATCGCTACAAGTCATGATAGCGGCAAATTGTTTTTGTGGATTTGAAGGATCATCATAACACTTCGAAAAACAAATGCTTGGCCTTTGTGAGTGATCGTGAAACACATGGTATAGCGTGTTTTTATCATTGTTGATGGCCTGAACATCAAAACCTATGCGCTGAAGTGCTGCTATGGCATTTGGATGAAATGCAGTGGCTTCGGTGCCACCCGAAAAAGATTGCAGTTGTTTAATCCGATAATAATCGGCTGCTACATGTGCCCAAACCTGTCCAAAGTGGCTTCGCCGTGAATTATGCGTGCAGATATACACCAATTGTATGCTTTCGCTATGCAATATTTTATTTTGTATGTAAGCGCCGATGGACTCCAAAACCATTTTTCGTTCTTCGCTTATCAAGTGAAATGAAGTTGTTAACCCTTTCACATAATTTTCAATGCTTGTAACCATTTTTGTTTAACAACAGCCACCGCCTGGCGTACAGCTTGTTTTGTTATTTTGTAAATCAGATAATTGCAGTTTTAATTTTTCTTTAGGTATGCCACAATTATCGGGCGCTAAACAATTGGTTTGTTTGCTGCTTAATTGAAATTGCCCGCCTTTAAACTGAAGCCCAAATTTACCTATGGTTTCACCTTGGTATTCCACTTCAATCTCATGGTCTTCAACGCCTAAAACTTTTTCTGAAAGGGCAATGATACTATTTAATTTAGCCGGACTTAAACGGTGATCAAAATCGTTGGCCTCCCACAATTGGAAACTTACAACTTTTTCATGGCGCACCGTACCGCCGCAATCAATAAAATGTTTGTCTATTTGTCCCACCTCAGTCACATGAAAATGGGCAGGTACGGCGTCTCCATTGGGTAATACAAATTGTAATTGGGCAAGTGTACTGAGTTGATTTTTAAATTCTGAAAGTTTCATATATGGTTTATTAATCGTTAATGTTCGATAGAATATGGAAGTGCTTTAACAGCATTTTTGAAAAGCTGTATATGCTTCAAATAAATTGTTTAAATAAGTTTTTGCATTGCGCCATTCTTTTTCATTGATGCAATAACACACTTTTACGCCTTCAATTTCTCCTTGAATAAGTCCTGCTTCTTTTAATTCCTTCAAATGCTGCGATACCGTGCTTTGCGAAAGGGGCAACTCATTTACAATATCCCCACAAATACAAGTTTGTCGTTTAATCAGTAACTGTAAAATAGCCACTCTTGCCGGATGTGATAAGGCCTTGGCGTATTTCGCAATTTTATTGTCCTTTACCGAAAATTCTTCTGTTTTAATCATTTTGTTTATTAATCGTAAAATTACGATAGAATACACGAAAGTAAAAATCTTTTTTGTTAAAATAGATGAATTAAGATTTTAATGGACTTTTGATGCCTTTCGACTTTTCCAAGCCAGGTAATATAAGATAGAAAGCAAAAGTAGTAGCGAGGCCAATACAACAATTCCTTCCCATGATATGTTTTGCGATGCAGCAAGTAGATAAACCACATCCAGCAGTAAGAAAAAAATGGCGCCTATCAATTCGCGCTGCCATGAAACAAGAATAATACAAATCACCAATAAACTTGGCAGTAAGTGCATCAGCAATGCCAACATGGTTTCTAAAAAAGGAATGTCTTCCGAAAATACATCCAATGCAAACAAAGCAAGGAAAATCGCAAAGCCAAATCCCATTAGCCTTGCTACCCAAATCATTGTC
>JBAXXZ010000214.1:0-4750 GCA_037127575.1 Bacteroidota bacterium
AATGATTGATTGTGGTGTCGTAGCCATAATAATGTACCACATTGCGTTCATAATTCAAGTCAGCACTCAAGGTGTGTTTTTTGTAAAACTTTTTACCGAACAATTGTATCCCATTATCACTAAAACCACTATAACCGGTGCCGTTTAGTTGCGAAGAACTGGATAGATGCGCCAAATGTAAACCATAACTCTGGTCTTTCGAACGATTAGAGCCGTACCAAAAATCACCCATCGGCATATTATATAAAGGCGAGTAACCAATCTTTAATAACGAGTGGTACAATTTCGACAAAGGCTCATTTTGTAATTTAGCTGCTTCGATGGATTGTACCTGATACTTCGGAAATAAAGGCAAACTGTTAATGCCATATTTCAAATTACCAATACGCTTCACGCTGTCTTTTATTTCAGGTACATCCGAAAATTTAACTGCATCCTTAATGCTTGGTTGAAATTCACTTGGCACATTGTAAATTTGATCAGTGGATGAATTGCCCGTTTGGGCATGAAAGCCCGAAATTATGAAATTAAATGCCCAAAACAATGCCACGTATTTGCATTCGCTAATCGGCTTTAACATCAAAAATATTGTTTTGATTCTTTTCATGTTTATTTCGGTTCTTCAGCTGGTTGTTTTGATTCCAAGTCTAACTTCTTTATCTCTTCACTAGAATTATCATACAAGGCGCTGTCGCTTTTCGATTGATTAAATTGTATCTGCATATCCCCCTCATTCGAGTTAACTGTATTTGTAGGCTTGGCTTGCTCGGCTTGTCGTTTCAGTTTAATGGCTTCTAATTTCCTAGTGGCCTCGTCCATATATTCTTGTCGCGGTTTGCTGTTAATCAATGTGACCAAAATTACCTCCGCATCCACATCTTCACCTTTGGCAATATAAGCATCAGCCAACAACAACATGCCCTTGTTGTTCCAATCATCATTGCTGTATTCATACCCTACTAACTTGGTGACTGTTTTTTCAACCTCCTTGTAATCTTGTTTGGCATACTGAATTTTTGCAATAAAATAATACGCTTCGGCACCTGAAGCGTTTTTAGCATTTTTGGTCATAGCCTTAAACTCAATCAAGGCGTCATCTAAACGATTGGTCTCGTAAAGCGATTTGGCTTTAATGTATTTTGCTTCACTTAATTGTTGCGGACTTAACTTGTCCAAATTAATTACCAAGTTTGCTTGCGTTAAAGCGGTTTCAAAATTATTCACGTAAAAAGCACAACGCATGGCGCCAATTTTTGCAGTTATTTTATTGTTTGGCAGTTCGCCTATGTCCTGCAACTGCAAATACAATGGCAAGGCCGCTTCGTACTTTTTGTCTTTATACAATAAAAAGGTCGCTTTTGCCAATGCAGTTTCACTATATATGCCGCGCGATTTTTGAATCACCAATGAATACGATTTTAAAGCCAAATCATAATTCGATTTGTTATACGCACATTCGCCCATATTAAACTGCGCTTCGGTCACATAACGGCCGTTTGGAAATTTACTCAAATACACTTCCCACTTTGGCATGGCCAAATCACAATTTTTCTGGGTGTAATAAGCATCATAAGCAGCAGCATAACTGGCCTTTTCCAATTGATTTTCAGATAAAGGATTACCAATGGCTGCAAAATATTTTTCCATGCCTTCAATATCGCCTTTGGTTTCAAATATTTTTTTAATCGCCTCCAATACATCCTTCGCGGCATCACTCTTCGCATCTTGTTTCACAAATTTATCATAGTATTCAAAAGCCTTGTCGTCTTGTTTACGCTCATAATAAATATTCCCCAATTGGGCATAACAATCATTGGCATAAGAAGAATTCGGGTAACTTTTTAAAATGCGCTCAAAATAAACAATGGCATTGTCGTAATCTTTTAAATTGTTGTAATAGGTTTCTGCCAGTTCATTCAAGGCGGCGGTAATATAGTTTGATCCCTGAAATTTATTTTCAATGCGCTTTAATTCTGAAATTTTATCGGTGTAATTTTTACTCAAGCCATCACACAATGCTTTCTGATACAAAGCATAGTCAACATCTAGCCGATTAAGGTCAATGCCCTTTTTATAAAACTCCGATGCTTGCGCAAAATCCCGATTCATAAAATAACAATCTGCCGCCCTTAATGTGGCATCAGTCACTTTATTCACATCATATCTGTTGTTGCTCAACAAAAATTTTCTAAACGCAATGTTCGCACTGGCAAAATCACCATTTTCATTTCTCTGAAAATAAGCATATCCCAAGGCATAATTACTCAAATCAAATTCCTTTAGTTGGGTAGCACCTTGTGTCAACTGGAATTTCTTCCATAAATCTATCGCCGTGCTATAGTCCTTTCTGAGATAAGATATTTCGGCCAACCAATATTGTGAAAGTGAGTTCAATAATGGATCGGCATTTTGATAGAGGGCTTTTTTTAGTTGTTTTTCGGCTTCATCCAAATTGCTATTGTTAAAGTTTTCTACACCCTTAAAGTAAATGAGCTTTTGGTAAGTGATGCGCAAAACAGGATCGATGGTCTCAAAACTTTCTATACTTTTAATGGCCTGCTCGTAATTTTTCGTGGTTGAATAAACATTCACCAATATTTTGTAACATTCGTCACGACGTGGTGAATCGGGGTATTCCTTCAAATACTTATTGAAACTTTTCACGGCTTCATTATAAGGACTAAAATCAAGTTCATAACACAATTTTGCAAAACTAAACAAAGCGTCTTCAGATATTTTAGTATCAAAACCATTTTGATATGCGCTGTAAAATGCATTCTTTGCTTTTAATTTTTCGCCGAGTTTAATATAACAGTCACCCATGTGATACCATGCGTTTTGCGCAATGCTGTCGTTGCCTTCGGTGGCTCTAACAAAATTGGCGACAGCACTTTTGCAATCATTTGTTTTATAATAACAATAACCCAACACATAATTGCCTTGCACGTTTAAGCCCGAACCCAATTCTGTTCTTTTTAAATACACAATCGAATTGGCAAAATCTTTCAAATTAAAATAACTCTCGCCTATCATTCGGTTAATTTCTCCCTCCTTCTTAATGTTGGCACTATCCATCAATAATTTAGGTGCTTCCTTTGTTACCTTATCGAATTTGCCCTGAATAAAATAAATCTGCGTAATGTAATAAGGCACCGAACTGCCAAAAGTTTCATCATTTACCAAACGATTAAACCCTTGTAAGGCCACTTCATATTTTTTTTCCTGATACGATAAATGTGAATAATAAAAAATGGCAGGCGATTTGTACTTGCTGTCCAATTCTTTCATGTCAAAAAAATCCTGTTTCGCTTTTTCAAACTGATTTAATTGCAAAAACGAATAACCCCGCTTAAAATGCAATTCCGCCAATTGATCCTTGTCAAGTTGGTAAACATCAACTTTGTCAAAATTATCCAAGGTTTCTTTGTACTTTTTTTTGCGATAAGCCGATTTGGCCAAATAAAAATAGGCGGTATTTAATTTTGTGCTCGCCGGATTTAATTCTACAAAGCGTTTCATTAACCATTCACCATCCTTATTAAACACCTCAATGGCACAAGCCGCATGGTAAAAAGTTGCATCACTCTTTAACAGCGAAAGCTTGCTGCTACCCATGTATTCATGAAAACAATTTTGCGCACTTACAAATTGATTTTTATTAAACAATTCTAAACCAAGCTGGTATTGCATTTCAGGGTTCGCATAAGCTGCTACCTTTTGTGCCGACACACGCACAGTCAAAAAAAGACAATACAAAACAAGTTGTACTTTAATAAGGTACTTCATCGAAAATTGAATAAAATTAACTTCACTAAATTTAGCTTTATGCAAGGTGCACTTGATTTGATGGCCTTTGCAGTTATTAACCCAATTGTGTTGATATTGGGTTTGCTTAAACAGCCATAAAACACTGCATTCAAATAACTTCGTAAAACATTATGAACGAGCTGATAGAATTTAAAAATGTAACCGTTTACCAAGAGGAAAGGCCTGTCGTTAGCGGACTTAACATCACCGTTAGAAAAGGTGAATTTGTTTATTTACTTGGTAAAACAGGTAGCGGCAAAAGCAGTTTTATGAAATTGCTGTATGGCGATTTGCCACTGGTAGAGGGTGAAGCATGCATTTGCGGTTACGATTTAAAATACCTAAAAAACCGCGACATTCCACTTCTAAGAAGAAAACTGGGCATTGTATTTCAAGATTTTAAATTATTAGGCGATCGCACTGTATACGAAAATCTTCTCTTCGTAATGAAAGCCACCGGCTGGAAAGATGAAGCAAAAACAAAAGACCGCATCGAAGATGTGATTAAAAAAGTAGGACTCGAAGGCAAAGAAAATAAAATGCCACACGAACTATCAGGCGGTGAACAACAACGCGTAAGTATTGCAAGGGCTTTGGTTAACGAGGCAGAATTAATTTTAGCCGATGAACCCACCGGAAATCTCGATCCTGAAACCTCAGAAGAAATCCTGATTCTCCTCAAACAAATTAGTGACAGCGGCCGCGCCGTTCTTTTTGCCACACACGACATGCTGGTGTACAACAAATTTAAATCCCGCACATTATTCTTCGAAAACGGAAAAGTGATCGAAAAAAATTAAAGTTGATCATATTCTGATTTTACAAAGTCCATTAACTCTTTTATGTAGGCTGGACTAAAATCAAATTTAATGCCCGCGGTTTCGTAAATTTCAGGAATTGACTTGGTATAACCCAAAGCCAGTGCGGCTTTATATTTTTCAAT
>JBAXXZ010000215.1:0-4730 GCA_037127575.1 Bacteroidota bacterium
GTATTTACCCGACAAGTATTTTGCCGAAACAGAAGATATTACAAGAGAAGGAATCATTGGCAATTATGTGCATGGCAACGAACCTGCACATCATGTGGCATACTTGTACAATTTTTCGGGTGAGGCAGGCAAAACACAAGCCATTTTAAGGAAAATCATGAACCAACAATACAAGCCAACTGTAGATGGTTTAGGAGGAAATGATGATTGTGGGCAAATGAGTGCTTGGTACATATTTAGTGCCATGGGATTTTATCCTGTAACACCCGGATCAACAACATATCAATTGGGAAGTCCTGTCATTCGAAGTGCTAAAATCAATTTGGAAAATGGCAATCAATTTAAAATTTTGGTCGAAAATCAAAGCGAAAAGAACATCTATGTAAAGGCAATGTATTTAAACGAAAAATTAATAAAAGGTAACTACCTCTCACATCAGGCAATTATGCAAGGCGGAACACTAAAATTTATAATGGATGAAAAACCTTCTAAATGAAAAATTAATACAAAAATTTAACAACCACCACCACCAAGTGAAACAGTAAACTCTTCTTGTACCGGTAATCCTTGGGCATTTTTAGCCACATTCCAATGCTTCATGTTTGAGATGACTTTTAATATGGCTTGATCTATTTTTTTATCAGAAGAACTACGAATCAATTTTGGCATAATAATTTCCCCCTTATCATTCACGGAAAATTGGACAGCCGCTTGCGCAATTTTATTAAAATTACTTTTGCCGGGAAATGGTTTAACTAAATGTTCATTTAAATAGTCTGAAAATTGCGTATAGCCACCATTCATCATGGCTTCCTCATTCGGTATTACTGTCAAAGTATATTCTGCCTCTTTAATTCCATCATCTTTATCTGCATTACTGATCCATTCTTTGTACTTGAATTTTAATTTTACCACAATGTCAGTCCCTAAATCAGCCATTAATAAAAGTTCTTTTTGTTGTTTGTTTAAAGCATGACTAGTGCCTTTGGCGTTTTGGTATTCTCCTTTACTTTTAACAACAATTTCTATACTTACATAATCAATCAATTTTTCATACTCTGCACGTGCATGCACATAATTATCTTGGGCAAGAATTGTGATATTTTCCTTAGCTTGGTTTATTTGCAGAAGGTCTTTTATTTTGGTGTGCGTTTTAGATTCTGCCCTAAAATTGCGTTCAAAATCAGGCATTAACTCACAAACAAAGTTGAAGTCTTTCATTTTTTCATATTTCATCACCGGCGTAAACCTACCTGTATAATTTAATTGATGATTTTGTGCCATAAAGCTACTTAGGCCGAAAACACTTACAATAATGATAAAGACTTTTTTCATATGTTTATTTTATAATTATTTATTTCCATTACTTGGTATGGCTTTAATTGCTAAAATATATTTTACCAAGGCGTCCTTTTCAATGTCGGCTAAATGTGCGCGCATCGACATGTCGCCAATAATTATTGCCCACTTCAGCTCATCAAAAGCAAGCACGTCCTTTGCAGCATGGCACTTGATGCAAGCTCCCGAATTATAGATACGATGACCGCTTTCGAGTTTCGTTAATGAAATGGAATCCAATTGCGGATACTTCGATTGCATTGCAACAACATGTGCCTCGGTAGGCTCATAATTGAATACCGGTAATTTCACCATTGGAAAAGGATAATTGCTAACGGAAGGTGCGGCATTTTGAAAGCCGCCACTGGCCGGCTCTGAAGGTTTTACAGCCGCTTGTGATTGATTTGTTGTAGTTTGTGTGCTGTTGGTTTTTTTCTTTGTAATGCAAGCAACAAAGATGAGAAGCAAAAAAAATAGAATAAATTGGGCTGTTCTTTTCATCTTAAAATTTTATTCAAGATAGAAAATTAAAGTGCTTAACCTTTGATGCGAATTCGTTAAAAATGCAAACAAATGTTATTTTTATTTTAGCCTCGGTTTTGGACTGAACTTGGTTACAATTGAAATAAGTGCTACTAAATATTGCTCCATCGATTGTATTTTTTTACTTGCTTTTTAATAAATGTGATTAAAAATTTAAGCATTCACCATTATAAGTAACCATTTAAAAATGGCATAAAAGGCTTCCGCTTACCACTTCTTTCATTAATTGATAATGGTTATATTTGTTAATTAAGTCCTTAAAAATAATTATAAGACCATCCAATACATGAAAAGAATCATCCATTATTTCATTTTACTTTTTGTAACAAGTAACATTATTGCCCAACAAACGGGGGACACCATTTTTGTTAAAGCGTTTAAATATGGCAGTAATACCCGCGACACCATGATTAATTTTCCGAGTGGCAATACCACCTACGAGAAAATAATATTAAAATACAACATGCGTTGTAAAAACAACTTAATTTCAACGCAGGCCGCACCCAACCAAGGCTGTGGGGAATGGGATTATTCTTGCAACACGTATGTTGTTGATTCTTCCAAAATAGAAAATGCTTTATTTACCAATCCGAATTACATTGTTTCAAACTTCACCGGTTCGGTTTTTCCGTATACTAGTCAAGCCTTATTTGACTATTACAATTTTGCCCAAACAAATGTTACCCTCAATTCAATTACCTCCGAAAACCAATACAGCATTGGAATTGGAAGTGTTACAGCTGCCAATGTAGTTAAAGCTAATGAAAAATCAGGCCGTAGTCAATTGTTATTTACCGCCTCAGAATTAAGTGCTGCGGGATTAACTGCAGGCAATATCAATGGATTTCTTTTGAATGTTGTTGGAATTGGCGGCACCGTAAATTTTTTAAAAATTGGTGTTCAACAAACTACCTTAAGCTCACTTTCCTCGGCAACCGCCACTGTTGGTGGATTTACAAATTATTACAATAGTAACTTCACGTTTACAACCGGCGTTAATCGTGTCCAGTTCCCTGCTCCTGCCTTTGTATGGAATGGCACTAGCAATATCTTAATTGACATATCCTTCACCAATACTAATCCTAACAACCCAATTGTTTTTAATGGCAGCAATACAGGCGCAGTGATGGCCTTGTATACAAATAATAATTATGCGCTTGATGTATCGGCACTTGGTCATGTGGTGCTAAATGCCCCAAGTTTATCAAACATTAGCAACCAAATAACTGTTGCCTTTTGGGCATTCGGAAATTCTAATTTATTGCCAAGCAATACATCCATGCTGTATGGATACGACAACAATCCAAACAACCGTAACTTTAATCTTCATTTGCCTTGGAGCAACAGCAACATGTATTTTGATTGTGGTTTTGCAAACGGCGGATACGATCGTATTAACAAAGCGGCCCTAAGCAATGAAATTAGCGGGCAATGGAACCATTGGGCATTTACAAAAAATGCAGTAAGCGGTGACATGAAAATATACTTGAATGGTCAATTATGGCATTCGGGAACAGCGCTTACAAAAACCATCAGTATTTTAACCATGATTTTGGGTAAAGACAATGCCTTGCAAAACAACTGGAAAGGGAAGTTGAATGAATTAAGTATTTGGAATAAAGAACTCAGCTTAAGTGATATTCAAAACTGGATGAATAAACCAATCGACAACACGCATCCATTTTATTCCAATCTAATGGCTTATTACAAATTAAATGAAGGGAATGGACAAATTGTTCTGGATTCAAAAAACAATTTAAGTTCCACCGGTGTGAATTTACAATGGACATACGACCGCGGCAACAATCTTTTTAAATCGTTTTATGAAAGTAACACCCGCCCAAATATTGTTTTTGTTAGAGGCACATATAACATCAGCACAAACAATATAACGGTTAAGGATTCAATTAAACGCAATCCAAATGTGGTGCAACAATATTCAATCACTTCAAATGCAGGAGTAAATCCCATGACAGACGACCAGGTGGTTTTGGTATCGACTCAAAACTTATATCAAACATCCCCAATTTTAACTTACAATGGCGATACAGGTGTTTTAACTTCAACAACAGCAGTTTCTAATTTTACTTTATTAAACATCACTGACTTGCCTTATTTCAAACGTTATCCTTATTTTAATGAAATCATGTCGTTTGTAACGCCTTACGGCAAAGGACTTTCACTGGGTGCCAATGGAAAAAGTTGGTATTATGACGTGAGTGATTTTGCCCCAATTTTAAAAGGAAAGAAACGGTTACTAATTACCTTGGGTGGAGAAAATCAGGAACAAATGGATTTGGATTTTTGGTTTATCGTTGGTACACCGCCGCTTACAGTGCTTCAATACGACCAACTATGGCAAGGTGCAGCACGTGCAGGCGGTGCCGGAATTGCTAGCATCAACAACGACTCTCGCTTCGCAGTTCTTACGCAAAGCATCTTAGCCAATGCGCAAAGTTTTAAATTACGCTCTACCATCACCGGCCATGGCGCGCAAGGAGAGTTTTCGCAAAATGGCGGAAATATTTACCACAATTTTAACATAGCAGGTGGTTCACCCGAATTTACATGGCAAGTCACACAAAAATGTTCAGATAATCCTATGATTGCGCAAGGCGGTACTTGGGTTTACCCCCGCCAAGGTTGGTGTCCCGGACAAGCATCATTATTAAAAGAATATAATTTAACGCCATTTATTACACCCGGCAATACTGTTACTTTGGACTATGGCTGTTCAAACCCACCAAACATTAGTGGTGATTACCGTTACATTGTTGCCAACCAATTTATCAATCTAAATAACACCAGTATTCAAAGATTTTTCCAAAACTTGAGTCATGGTTTGCAAG
>JBAXXZ010000216.1:0-4706 GCA_037127575.1 Bacteroidota bacterium
TCCCATTCCTTATTTTTTAATTGCCTGTTCAGCATCCATCCCAACACCACATTCCAAAAGGTCCACAACAAAAAGCTGCCTTCTTGACCTTCCCAAAAACACGACAAAATGTATTTCATGTTCATTGAAGTGTTGCTGTGTTGCCACACATACTGATACTCGAAGAAGTGATTAAAAAGCATGTAGAACAAAGTGCCGGCAATGCCAAACACAGCAAAACCATGGATGTTAAATGCCATGCGGGCCAATTTCAAATAGCCTTGGTCTTTTGATGATAAATAAAAACTTAAACAGGATAAAATGGCCGCTACAAATGACAAGATGATAAAGCCATGACCCAGCTGTCCGGCCCATAATCGTTCGGTGGCATTCACAATGGCGATTTCTGTCATTTTAGTTCATCTGGGGCTTAGCATCGTTATATTTACTCGGACATTTCATGAGGATATCATTGGCATGAAAGGCATCACCTTGCATTTTACCAATTAAAACAATCTGCTCACTTTTTTCAAAATCCTGCGGTTTGCTTTTATGCAGTACCACTTGTTTTTCAACACCTTTATTGTCAATCATATTAAAGGTAAATAAATCGGGATTAACTTGGGGCTCATAAACTTGCGGTTGGTTTTTATCCAATTTGCCTACCACATGGTATTCCCTATCAGGATTTTCAATGGCTTCGGTAAAATCAGCATAAGTGCTGGTATTTTTTAAAGACACAAAAATAACGCCAATGGCTACTGCAATAATGATGATGCCAATAATGTGTACCTTTTTCATGTTTAGTTCGCTTTATTTTTAAATTGTTTTTCGAGTTTGTTTAATTTTCTTTCCAAGTAAACCAAAAATACCACCAAGGCCAAAAATATGATGGCAATGACACTGATTACCACATAAATTTTTCCGTTTTCTCTAAATGCATCAGCCATTTGCGGACCTTCTTGTGCATTGGCGCAAAAGCCAATAAGGCTTAGTAATACAATTGCAAGATTTTTATTCATGGTAAAGTTCATTAAGTTCTGAAATTCTATTTTTAATTTGAAACAGCCAATAACTCATCAACACCCATCCAATCACAGCCGGGTAAAAAACAAAACGCATGGCATCGTTTAAATCATATTTGCTAAAGGCCGGATTACCACCATTACCCGGATGCAAGGAATCGGTTAAACGCGGTAAAATCATGATAAACACGTTCATCATTACATAAGCAAAAACATTGTAAACAGCGGCAATGCGGGCTTTTTTTAACTCATCGTCAATGGAGGCCCTCAGAACAAAATAAGCCAAGTAAATTAATATACTGATGGCCACCCCGTTTAATTTTGGATCTTGAAATGTCCACCAAGTGCCCCATGTAAACTTGGCCCAAAACGAGCCGGTTATGAGTCCGGGCACACTAAAGAAAAAGCCCACCACAGCTGCGTTATAGGCTTTGGTATCGTGTTTCACTGAATTTTTTGAAAGCGATTGAATGCTGTGAACCATTGAAACTGTCATCATAAATAACATGGCGAACCAAATGGGTACATGATAATACACATTGCGGATGGTTTCATTTAAAATATCCAAACGCGGTACACGGTTCATTAAACCCCAAACCAAGGTATATAAAATGAGTAAAACGGCTGTTATTTTATACCAATGTTGTTTGATCATAAATAAATCTGTAAAAAATTTAATGCCACCTCCCTGCTTATGGGCAATTGGCGGTTAAACTTTTAATCTCGCCAAAGATAAGGAAATAACAGAAAAGACAAGGCCAAGGTTAAAACATTTAGAGCGGCCAATACTGCCAATAAATCGTAAGAAACGCCCGCCCATTCAATGCCGTCAACGGCTTGTTTACTAAGGCGAATCACCACTAAAATAAGGGGCATCAGCACAGGAAAACTTAAAATACTCATAATGGCAAAATTACCATTAGCCTTAGAAGCTATGGCACTCATTAAACTTAAAATACCGGCTAAACCGCTGGAAGCCAGCAATAAAATCAAAAGGAAAAGTGGTAAATTTTCAACTTCATCCTTGATAAAAAATCCGTAAAAGAAAAAAGTCATCAGACTTAAAAACAGCATGAAGGCCATATTGTAAACTATTTTCGCCACAATAAAATCACGTGCCGAATAATGCAAATAATTAAATAAAGCTTGCCCGCCTGTTTCTTTTAAGAAACTTTTGCCGCTAATGGTTACCGAGGTAAAAAGACTAATCACCCAAAACAAGGCATTCCAGGTGGGTTTATCGAGACGGCCTTTAAAACACAAAGCACTCACAAAAATGGTCCCAATAACATACACCAACACTCCACCAATGGTTGATTTTTGGCGAAATTCCAATAGAATTTCTTTTTTAATGAGTGCTTTTATCATTTTATTGTTTGATCAACTTTGTTCTATATATCACTTCATTGCCTTGATCACATTGCAATTCATATAGGCCGCTTTTTAAAACTTGTGTATTTAAGTAGATTAAACCCATTTCGCTGAAAGCCTCTCCGCTGCCTACCAAAGCACCAAATGCGTTGTAAATATAATAGTTTATTTTTTGGGCATTTTGTCCTAAGCCGTTAATGCGTAATTTATCATCACAAGGATTCGGCCCAATGCTATATTCAATACCTATGCTTACGTTTTTTGTGATACCAACACTGTTGTTTTTACCGGGAATATTGTATGCAATTCTTGATAATCCCCAACTCGAATTGATAAAACCCAATGAAAGGGCAGAATAAGAAAAATTACAGGCTGCTCCAATGTTGTTTGCATTAACGATTGCCGCAAGCGATGAGTTGTTTGGGCGGGCAATGTAAATTTTGTTATCCGGACCCAATTCCATATAACCAAAAATATAGCCCGCGGTACTAGAACCATTCAATGTGTACATCGAATTTTGTATGGCATTTTGATTAAAGTTTGACAAATCAAATTGACACAGATAATCACCGAAAATACTGTTTACGTATAGCCTTGAACCGTTAGATGAAAAAGCCGTACCCCAAGGTGCATTTAAGTTGGGAGCGCTTAATGTGATTGGATTAGACAAAACACCGCTTTGTAAATTAAATGATAACATTTCAAATACACCCGTACAAGTTAAGGCATTCGCCACCTTGCTACCATCGGGTGAAATGGTTAATTGCCCCATGGCATCGTGCACCGAACCCGGTGAACCACACTGTAACACTGTGCCCACATTACTAACCACCGAACTGCTCGCAATGGTTGTGGCACTTACAACAAAAGCCACAAATTGATTGCTGTTCCATTTATGTGTTAAAACCCAATAAGTATTATTTACAGGGTTATAATAAGCACACATTTTTTCTGTCCAACCGCTTCCCAACGATACGTTTTTTTGAGCTGCCAACACATCCCCTAATCCACCGTTTAAGTTCATGTCAACCACCGAATAACTCAAGTAACCCGGATTGGCAAATTCAGTCACGTGAAAAATCACATATTGATTCGAATTGCTTGGTATGGGTACAATCAGTGCGCACTGTCCTGCTGTGGTATTTCCTAACAAGCCGCTGCCATTGGGCATCAGCACATGATTTCGGTTCCAAACACTTTGCCCATCGGTATAAAACAACAATTGTCCGTTTTGATCCGACATGCTGCTTGTATTATCATAATTTGATAAACTGCCTGAAGAAACAACCATTGGCGGGACAATATTAAAATTTAAACCTGCGCCAAATCCAAACAGCCAATTGTTAGCGCGCTGGGCATTTAAGAACAAAGCCAAACTAATAAAAATGACAATGATGAAGTGTTTCATGGGTTAAATGTTTATACCGAATTTAAGAATTAAATCACAAATTTCGATACCAAATTTTGTTTCTCTTTGGGCACCAAATAATAATCCACAAAAGCCGACTTGTTATTACTGAAAGAATCTACCAGCACCAAGCCTTTATCAGTGGCACGAAAATACAAGTAATCGTAACGATCTAAAATGTTTTGTATTTCAGTCTCTATTTGGTTTTTTAAAATTTCGCATTGAATAATGGGGCGGTGTTCGCTCAGTACTTTGTGTGCGGCACTTAACACGCGGTGCTCGTTGGCTTCAGTATCCAATTTAATTAAATCAATTTTTTTATCTGACAAATGGGTGGCCACAAAATCATCAAGGCCCATAGTATTCACCTTAAATTGAATTTTTGAAATTTTACCTGAATGTTCTTTACTCAATCCCCCATCACCCGTTAATTGTGGTAAATTTTCAAATTTTGGATTCACCACCCCGTAAAAAGTGGCTTCGCCTGCAGCATCACTTAAGGCCAATTGAAAACAGCGGATATTATCGAAGCCATTGGCATCACAGTTCTTATTTAAAAAATCAAAAATGGAAGGCATGGGTTCAAATGCAAAAACTTCTATTTTTTTATGACAGATACTTGAGCCTAACAGAGAATAATAACCAATGTTGGCACCAATGTCGAAAAGCACCTTGCTATTTTTTACCAATTCACAAAACACCCTGGCCGAGTTGTATTCAAAGCCCTCTACCCCAGCCCAAAATAAAAATTTAGTCACCGCGTTGGTGGGATTGGTCACCATTTTAAATTGAATGCCGCTTTTTGATTTTACTGTAAAAGTACCATTCACGGCAATTTTAAAAGCAGCGGGCAAAAAGGCAGAGAAGGGTTTTAACACCGTTCGGTACAAATAATTGATAAGGGGAGAATAAATAAATTTCAT
>JBAXXZ010000217.1:0-4691 GCA_037127575.1 Bacteroidota bacterium
GTAAAGATTCGATGACGGGTGGCCGCATTAAGCGCATCGAAAAATACCTGAACAATTCTGCCTTTATGCTCACTTACGGTGATGGCGTGAGTAATATCAATATCAAAGAATTGGTGGCCTTTCATCAAAAAAATAAAAAGATGGTAACGGTTACCGCTGTGCAGCCTGAAAGTCGTTTTGGTGTTTTGGATATCAACGACCAACACGAGGTAAAATCATTTTTAGAAAAGCCTAAAGGCGAAAGCGGTTGGATTAACGGGGGGTTTTTTGTGTGTGAGCCCGCTATTTTTAAGTACATTAAGGGGGATGACACCATTTGGGAGCGTGAACCTTTGGAAGGCATTGCCAAAGACAAACAACTCTGTGCCTTTAAACATGAAGGCTTTTGGAAGCCAATGGATTCATTAAAAGACAAACAAGACTTAAATAAATTTTGGGAACAAAATAAAGCCGAGTGGAAAGTTTGGTAATAAAACACTCAAAATAAAAATCACATGTTAGACCTTTTTTCTAAAACCTATCAAAATAAAAAAGTGTTGCTTACCGGCGATACAGGCTTTAAAGGCTCATGGATGAGTATTTGGCTGAAGGAAATGGGTGCTGAAGTATATGGCTATGCGCTTCCGCCACTCACTGATCGCGATAATTTTGTGAGTACGGGTTTGGCTTCAAAAATAAATCACATGGATGGCGACATCCGTGATTTAAATAAGTTAAAGCAATACTTTAACGAGGTGCAGCCCGACATGGCATTTCATTTGGCGGCGCAGCCACTGGTGATTGATTCGTATAACAATCCGCATTACAATTTCGAAACGAACTTGATGGGCACTGTGAATTTTTTTGAAAGTGTGCGTGCTTGTGCGAGTGTAAAAATTGCGGTGAATGTTACCACTGATAAGTGTTATCAAAATAATGAATGGGATTGGGGATACCGCGAAATTGATCCAATGGGCGGCGATGATCCATACAGTGCTTCTAAAGGCTGTTCTGAACTCATCACCCACTCTTATACCAAATCGTTTTTTAATAAAGAAAATTCATGCAAAATTGCAACTGGCAGGGCCGGCAATGTAATTGGCGGTGGCGATTGGGCCGACAACCGAATTATTCCTGATATGATGCGTGCTTATGATAAAAAGGAAGCCGTATTTTTAAGAAACCCCGCTTCTGTTCGTCCATGGCAATTTGTGCTTGAGCCGGTATATGGCTATTTGAAACTGGGCGAAAAGCTTTACAACGAAGGTGCTAAATTTGTTGGTGGTTGGAATTTTGGTCCTGCCGCCTACGAAAACTACACTGTAGCACAAGTTGTTGAGCAAGTAAAACAAGTGTTGCCTGATTTAAAAACCGAGAGTCCTGCCCAATTAGAGAAGCTACACGAAGCCACTTTATTAAAGTTGGATGTAACCAAAGCGGTGAATCATTTGGGATGGCATCCGAAGTTAAACTTTAAGGACACTATTTTGTTTACTGTTGAAGGATATGTGGAAGAATTAAAAGGTGGCGCCAACCTTTACCAAAGTCGCGTAAATCAAATTAATCAATATTGTTCTAAATAAAAACGAATGTCGAAATTACTTGAAATAAAACACCAAATTCATGCCTTAATTAAGGAATACCATGATGAAGCTTTTAAATCAAAAGCTTTTGTTCCCGGCGAAACTACAGTGCCTGTAAGTGGTAAAGTATTCGATCACAAAGAACTTACATACATAACAGATTCGGCATTGGATGCTTGGTTTACCACAGGAAAATTTAATACTGAGTTTGAAAAAAAATTGGCCAAATACATCAATGTAAAATCGTTGTTAACGGTTAATTCAGGCTCTTCTGCCAATTTGGTGGCCTTTTCGGCACTTACGGCACATGAGTTGGAAGACCGCGCTATTAAAGCCGGTGATGAAGTGATTACAGTGGCAGCTTCATTCCCTACAACCATCAATCCAATGTTACAATATGGTGTTGTACCAGTGTTTTTAGACATTGAAATACCAACCTATCAAATTGATGTGAGTCAGTTGGAAAATGCCCGCAGTGCAAAAACCAAAGCCGTAATGGTGGCCCACACACTTGGCAATACCTTTGATTTAGCGGCCGTTAGGGCATTTTGCGACAAGTACCAATTGTGGTTAATTGAAGATTGTTGTGATGCTTTGGGTGCTACTTATAACGGTAAGCACGTTGGTACCTTTGGCGATATCGGTACTTTAAGTTTTTATCCGGCGCATCATATCACCATGGGTGAAGGCGGTGCGGTTTTTACGAGCAATGCCAAATTGAAAAAAATTATGGAATCTTTCAGGGATTGGGGACGTGATTGTTGGTGTGAGCCGGGCAAAGATGATACATGTGGTAAACGCTTCACGCAACAATTGGGTGATTTACCGGCAGGATACGACCACAAGTACACTTATTCACGCAATGGTTTTAATTTAAAAATAACCGATATGCAAGCGGCGCTAGGTTTGGCGCAACTAGAAAAATTAGATGGATTTATTGCCACAAGAAGAAAAAATTTCGCCCTACTTACCTCGGCATTATCAAAATACAGCGATAAATTAATTTTACCTGTTGCAACAGTTAATTCAAATCCATCATGGTTTGGTTATTTAATCACCCTGAAAGCCAATGCCGGTGTAAGTCGTGATACACTCGTGCAAAAATTAAACAAGAAAAAAATAGGTACACGCTTATTATTTGCCGGTGATATTCGCAAACAACCATATTTTAAAAATGTTGATTACCGTGTTGTTGGGGATTTACCAAATACAGATATTATATTGAAAGATACCTTCTGGATTGGTGTAACACCAATGATTACAGAGGAAATGATTGTTTATATGGCGAAGTGTTTTGATGAAATTTTTTCACAGTAAAGACTGTATAAAATAAAGGTTAAAAAAAAATAATATTCAGCAGTCATTTCTTTTTTAATATTATCTTTGAAATCGAAATTGAAAAATAAACGTAAAATATTTGGTTTAATTAACTTGGTGTTATTCTTAGCATCTTTTTGTTTCACTGTATTCAGCATCATTAAATTTAACTTCAATTCAAATTTTAACCATACGGCTTATCATTTTGTTGGTAAAACAAGCGGATCTTCTCAAGATACAAGCCAACAACTTTCAGAAAACAACGAAAATGAATACGAAGATGACAGTGATTTAGAAATTAATCACATTCAACTTCCTTTTTTCTTTAGTTTTAATCAATTTACCTTCCTCACAAGTTGCTTTAAACCTACGCAGATAATTGCCATGGTTTATCCTAAGCCAATTTACTTGGCCATCCAGCAAATTCTTATTTGATATAGTTTGGGTTTCTAAGCTTAGAAACTTCTTTTCCTGTCCGTTTCGATTTTTCTAAATCTTAACAAACTATTTTCAATTATCAACATGGAATTTAAAACAATGCAAAACAAAGAAAATTTGGCTTTTAACGAAGACCAAGTGATTCATAAACTGAAGCACTATTTACCTGCGCAGGCGCCGTTAAAAGACTTTATTCATCACAACACCCTTCATTCGTTTCAGGATATTCCCTTTTTTGAAGCCACACAAAAAGCTGCCGAAATATTTGGATATAAAGTAGCCTTGGCTTTAAGTGAATTCAGGAAATTATTTGCTTATAAAAAAATTAACGAAGACATATTGGATGCCATACTTATTCAAAAGTTTGGTGAGGCCAATTTGATGGAATGGAAAGATCGCCTCACATTAAAAGTTTACGACACCTCCAAAAAGCCGAGAATAGGGCGTTTAAGGGCTTACTGGAAAAAAATTTACAACATCGATTTGGAAGGCACCATCCAACCTGAATTATTCAGAACTTTATGCAGCTATCTTGATCAGGGCATTTCAATTTGGAACTTCCCTACCGAACGAAGTGGTTTTTTAAGCTCCATCCGAGAAATTGAACGCACAACCTACACAGGGTTTTTTAAAACACGCCGCGCCAAAAACTTCCTTTTAAATCAAAATATACAAATCAGCGATTTATTAAAAATTTTGGTTGGTGAAGAAGGTTTATATGAACGTTATTTATTCGATCAACAATTCAGTCACCAAGGTTGGTCGGGCATGGTATCGGTAATCGAAGATCAACCACAAAGCTTATTGGATGAACGCAAAATTACCACCCGTGATTTTATCATTTTTGAGTTATTGGTTGAAATCGATGCCCTCGATAATAAGTTTGGTGAAATTTGGGCTCCACTTGGATTAAAAGCCCCTGCCTTTAAATCAGATTTATTTTCAGAACTTCAAGAAAGTGAATTAAATCAGGTATTAATTTGTTGGCAACAGGCTTTTGAATGGACATATTACGATGGTGTTTTAAGGGGATTAAAATCTGTACCGAAAATAAAAACGCATATAGAAAATAAAAATTTTCAAGCATTGTTTTGCATCGATGACCGTGAATGTTCAATACGCCGTTATTTAGAAGAAAAGGACCCCAACGCTGAAACCTTTGGCACACCCGGATTTTTTGGAGTTGAATTTTATTTTCAACCTGAATTTGGTAAATCATACACCAAACTTTGTCCGGCACCTGTAAATCCAAAACACCTCATTAAAGAAATCGACACACGTGAAAAAAGGAAAAAAGACTTTCACTTAGCAAAATACACTCACTCACTTTTTCAAGGATGGTTCATCACACAAACCCTCGGCTTTTGGTCGATT
>JBAXXZ010000218.1:0-4684 GCA_037127575.1 Bacteroidota bacterium
GTATTAAGGTGCAAGATGGTACTAAACTTCAAAATAAGGAAGTGCTTGATCGCGTAATAACCATGATTAATCTTTTGAGAGAAAAAAACAAAAAGAAGATCTTGATATTGGGCATGGACAATCACAAAGACAAGACTACCGTTAATGTTTATCAAGAAATTGAATTATCCCAAAAACTGGGTGGAAATGGCTTTAAAGTAGCCTTTTTAGCCCCTCACAGAATGGAAGACAATAATGCCAAGTTTGCTGAATTGGTTGGTAGCAACCGAGGTGTTCAAATTAAGTATTTTGCCGAATATTCAGAAGCCGAAAATTGGCTGATTTCTTAAATAACTGTATGATATAGATCATTTTCTCCACATCACCATTGCGCCATTTCATTCAGTAACAAAACCTTAAGGGAATGATCACTATTTCCTAAAAAATTTCCACTTTACAATTTCAAATTTTTTCGTAAGTTAGGTGACGGAAATGAAAACGTATCCTTTGATACGTTAAAATTAATTTAACGATATTTTAAGTAACCAATTATAATCTTCCTCGTAAAATACATTAGAGGAGGGGTGATTATGAAAAGAAATTATTTTTCAAGTACGTCAATATTGTTTGTTACCGGTAATCTAAAAATGAAGGAAATTCTTCAGAATAGAGAAACCGTTTATAAAACCAAAACCAAACCTTTTTTCAGGGCTTATTTAGATTCTATCACAGCCATCTATGTGTTTTTTCTACTGCTTGGCTGTTTTTCACCTTCTAATATCAATGCACAAAGCCCGAATGAAATCAAAAATTACAATGGTTTTAATGAATTGTATTGGAAATCAATGGCCATTAAAAAACACTTAAGTCAAACGGAAACCGATGAATACCTTCATTTTCAAAAAACCCGTTTTATGTATCCCGATAGTTTTATCTATAAGTCAAGTGAAATCAAATCTCCCGGTAAAGGCAAGGTAATAGGAGGTGGCAGCAGCACCCAAACAGTGGCCACAGGTTGTAATAATATTGATTTTGAGGCGGGTAGTACGAGCGGTTGGACATTAACCAGTGGTTTTCATCCCAATTCATCTAGCACGCCAACATGTTGTCCAACATCCGGTGCTCAAAATTTAGTAACCAGTGGTGCCGGTGTGGATCCATTTGGTGGGTTTCCACTGGTGTTTCCAGGAGGAAGTAATTCATTAAGACTTGGTAACAGCGTCAACGGCGCACAAGCTGATCGCATTGAACAAAAAATATTTATCACCCCTGCCAATGCCAATTTTACTTACCGTTATGCTGTTGTTTTGGAAGATCCCGGTCATAATACTACTCAACAACCAGCCTTTACCATTGAAATGATAGATACTTTGGGAAATCAGATACCATGTACTTATTATAACGTGTCTGCAGGCAGCAACATTCCCGGATTTTTTACTTCCACTGTTCAATCAGGTGTGATATACAAACCATGGACCAGTGTAGTTGTAGATTTAACACCAAACATTGGTCAAAATTTAATCATTCGCTTTACAACATATGATTGTTCACTAGGCGGACATTTTGGTTACGCCTACATCGATGGCTTTTGTACCAATTTTGCCACTTCTATTGCCGATACAACATGTCCGGGCGTGCCGCTTAATGTTTGTGGTCCTATTGGTTTTGGATTTTATTCATGGACAGGGCCTGGCATTGTCACTACCAATTCAAATCAATGTATTGGTATTACTACACCGGGTGTGTATACTTGTCAAACCATTTTAGTGCCAGGTTGCCCCGGCCCAACCTTTACGCATACATTAAGTACTTTATTCGCGCCGGTTTTATCATTTACGCCAACTAGTGCCGGTCCTTGCGCCTTCAATTATTCATTTGCCGGAACAGCGAGCATTCAAACCGGTTCTGTTGTAAGTTATTTTTGGGATTTTGGTAACGGACTTACCTCAAATCTACTCAACCCTACAACCACATATACAGCATATGGTACATATCCCGTAAAATTTAAAGCAACATCTGAACGATCCTGCAGTGATTCTGTCATTACCAATATTACCATTTATCCATACCCTGTCATAAGTTTTAATCCGCCCAACTCTTGCCTTAATTCAGTTGTTAATTTTAGCAGTACTTCTACCATTGCTGTAGGCAGTGTAAACAGCTTTACTTGGAGTTTTGGAAATGGCGTGGTTTCAACCGCCACTAACCCAACCAATACCTATAGCTTGGTAGGCAGTTACAATGTTACCCTCACTGCTATGAGCGATCAAGGTTGTACGTCAACGGCAGTTAGTGCATTAACCATTCATCCTTTACCAATCGTGAGTTTTTCAGCCACAAACTTGTGTTTTGGCAATACCACGGTTTTTAATCCTACTGTTACAATAAGCGCCGGCAGTATTTCTTCATTTAGTTGGAATCTCGGTAATGGCAACACATCCACCAATTATTCAGCGTCTACTAATTACACAGCCCCCGGTATTTATGTTGTGTCGTTTTCAGCCACTTCAAACCAACAATGTTTAAGTAGCCAAACCCAAACGGTGAGCATTTATCCTCTGCCCAACATAAGTTTTACGGTTAATGGCGCCTGTTTAAATACAGCCTCATCATTTACACCAATCATGTCAATTTCTTTGGGTACCATTAGCACTTACTCTTGGAATTTTGGCGATGGTGGAACGGCAGGCGCTATAAATAATCCATCACACAGCTATACAACAGTGAACGCCTTCACACCAAGTTTAACAGCATTATCAAACTTTGGCTGCACCAATACAGCAACTGCCACTGCTGTTATTTATCCCTTGCCAAATACAGCATTTGTTGCTACCACCCAATGTATCAATTCCGCTCTTAATTTCTCAAACACTTCAAGTATTACTTCAGGCACTTTAATTTCTTATTTATGGAATTTTGGCGGCGGACAAACATCGGGTAATTTAAATCCCGTTTATACTTTTACAAACAGTGGAACAAGTATGGTAACACTTACGGCATTAAGTGATCATTCGTGTAGTACCACTTATACAGCCAATATGATTATTCAGCCGCAACCTACTGTGGCCGCTTTGGCATCACAAACACTTTGTTCAAATATCAATACCCTGGCATTAACCGCTACAGTTAGCGGTGTTACTAACACAGGGGCATGGAGCACAAGCGGAAGCGGGGCATTTACCAATAGTGTTGCATTAAATACGAGTTACTCAATCACCTTTGCAGATAAATTAAGCGGCTTAATTATTTTCACGCTTACTTCTACCAATAACAGTGCTTGTGCTTCTGCCAATAATACAATGGCATTAAATATTACACCTTTGGCTACAGTGAATGCTGGTCCAAATTTAAATGTGTGCAGTTCTCAAAACACCTTGGCGCTAAACGGATCTGTTAACAGTCCGTCGCTTACAGGCAATTGGACCACAGCAGGATCTGGAACATTTAATCCTTCGAGTAGTAATTTGAATAATTCATATGCATTTACTTCACCTGAAATAAATGCAGGCTTGATGGTTTTTACTTTAACCTCAAGTAATAATGGAACTTGCCCTGCCGTATCTGATACAGTAATGATGCGCATTTCAAAACAGCCCTCTGTATCGGTTATTTCCGCTTACACAATTTGTTCGAATGCCAATTTGATTAGTATAGGCGGCACAGTTACTGGTGTTACCAATACGGGTGCATGGTTTAGCAGCGGTAGTGGTGTGTTAAGCAATTCCATTCAACTTTCGCCAAATTATTCATTAAGCACAGCCGATCGAACATTATCTGCTTTGCTGTTTACGCTTAACTCAACCAATAACGGTGTTTGTCCTGCCGCAACGCAAATATTATCACTGGCCCTTGCGCCGCTGGCAACAGTAAATGCAGGACCAAATTTCACCATTTGCAGTACACAATCTTTAAATTTAATTGCCAACATTATTGGTTCCACTAATACTGGCACATGGAGTTCTACAGGTAATGGCACATTCACGTCGGTCAATTCTTTAACAACGGGGTATATTCCGGGTACAACCGATTTATTATTTGGTGTGGTAGATTTATACCTAACTTCCACTAATAACGGTTTTTGTTTGCCTGTTCGCGATACGGTACATGTGCTCATTAACAAGCAAGCCACACTGACTGTTGTGCCTAGTTTAACAATTTGTTCATCATTCAGTACAGTGGCTTTAAGTGGCAGTATTGTTGGCACAAGTAGCACCGGTGTTTGGACGAGCAGTGGAACAGGAAGCTTTAATAATCCAAATTTGCTCAACACAAGTTATTCTCTTTCAACCGCTGATAGAAGTTTAAGCTTAATCCAATTTACGCTTAACTCAAGCAATAATGGCGCCTGTGTGCCGGCAACAAAAATTATTAGTGTTTCAGTGGTTCCAATTTCTACGGTTGATGCAGGTGCTAACCAAGCCATTTGTTCGGCCGCTCAGAGTGTTGCCCTTAACGGTTCAGTCATTAGTTTTCCAAGCGGCAAATGGTCAGGCAGCAGTGGCGGCACATTTGTAAATGCCAATTCACTTTCGTCAATTTATTATTTCTCCGGCCCCGACATTACCGCAGGCCTGGTGACACTAACTTTAAGTTCCAATAACAACAGTATTTGTCCATTGGTTTCAGACACCATTCAAATTCGAATTGTTCGGCAAGCCACTGTAAACGCAGGCCCTGATTTATCGGTTTGTTCAAACAATAATAC
>JBAXXZ010000219.1:0-4627 GCA_037127575.1 Bacteroidota bacterium
TCTTCACCTTGCTTCTTCGCCAATGCTTCTTGTTCCGCCTTAGACTTATTCTCCGCCTCCGTTTTCGCCTTATTTTCAGCTTCCGCCTTGGCCTTTGTTTCTTCAGCTTGTTTTTTCGCTAATGCTTCTTGTTCCGCTTTTGCCTTCGCCTCCGCTTTCGCCTTATTTTCACCCTCTGCCTTTGCCTTCGCTTCTTCGCCTTGTTTCTTCGCTAATGCTTCTTGTTCAGCCTTCGCTTTATTCTCTGCCTCAACTTTCGCCTTCGCCTCTGCCTCGGTCTTAGCCTTATTATCAGCCTCCACTTTGGCCTTTGCCTCTGCTTCTTTCTTCGCCAATGATTCCTGTTCAGCCTTTGCCTTATTCTCAACATCTACCTTCGCCTTTGCTTCTGCCTCTGCCTTAGCCTTATTATCAGCCTCCACTTTCGCCTTCGCCTCTGCTTCTTTCTTCGCCAATGCTTCTTGCTCTGCTTTCGCCTTAGCTTCCGCCGCCACTTTCGCCTTCGCTTCTGCCTCAGTCTTCGCTTTCTCCTCCGCTTCTTTGGCATTTAAACAATCACCCACTTTTTTTAATTGATCCACCGGATAATTTTCACCCGGAATTAATGCAATGGCTTGGTTGTATAATTCTTTGGCCTTGGGACAATCTGGTTTTGCAAGAGCTTTGTCGCCATCGCGGTTAGTAGAACAAAATTTTTCAATCAAAGTATTTTCAGCATCAGCAATTTTTTTAAGCAGAGCAAACATGTGATCGGTGTAGCTTTCATCTTTATCAAACACACGGCCGTTAGGAAAATATTGCACTTTTACAATGGGTTGTTTAATGGCTGAATAATCAACGCCAGGAAATGGTTTTGCCATGATAACGCCGTACATGGGGTAACTGGGGCGGTAATTGTCTTCGCCCACATCAGGTGGAACACCTTTGGTAGAAATGATTACTTTTTTTGGAACACAATCTTTATACGAAATGGTTAAAATAAACTCGCCATTGGGTGGAATTTGAATGATAAAATCGCCGTTAGGGTCAGTATTAATTTGTTTGATGGTTTTGTCGTTTTGTGATAAGGTGACTACTGCGCCAGCTATGCCATCTTCGTTTTTTTCGGCTTTGGTGTTTAATTTCCAAGTGCGCAATTCAACCCTGCTACTTAGCTCTAAAAACCAAGATTGACCATAAACGGCTGTTTGAAAAACAATTAAAATAAAGAAAGTGCTTAGATGCTTTTTCATTGCTCAACTAAAATTGAAACCTTAAAAATAATCAAAAATTACACAAGGCAATGGAAATTACTCACAAGAAATATACAATTTAACCAATAAGGGCCCGTAGCCCCATTTAGCGGCACTTTGAGCTTATTTTGCAGCAAACACAAGCGTTTGAACTTCATAAAAAAGAATTCGAAGAAAAGACAATTTTTTTCAAATGGAAAAAGCCAGGTTGTTTCAAGAAACCCGGGTATATTTATTATATTTGAGTAAACAGTTTATCATGAAACAATCTCTACTATTTGTCTTTTTATGCGTTTTAGCGCTTTCAGCAGCTGCCCAAAAAATTAGTGATAAGGAAGTGCCACAAGCCGTAAAGGAGGCCTTTGCGAAAAAATTTCCCGGCGCCAAAGTTGAACACTGGCAAAAAGAAAATGTAAACTATGAAGCGGAATTTGATTTTGAAAAAGCGGAAATGAGCGCCAATTTTGACGGCAAGGGCAATTGTTTAGAAACCGAATGTGAAATAAAAACAAACGATTTACCGGCGGCCATAAAAAGTTATTTAGAAAAAAATGTACCGGGTAAAAAAATAAAAGAAGCCGCCAAAATTACCGATGCTTCGGGTAAAATAAGCTATGAGGCAGAATTAAATCAACGTGATTATATTTTTGATGCCCAAGGAAATTTTATCAGCAGCGAAGACAATAAAGAATAAGAAGATTACAAATTACAGATTGCAGATTCAAGATTACAGATTTGAGATTGCAGGTTTCAGATTCAAGATTATAGATTAAGGATGATTTTGAAATTTATTCCTTACGATAACTTTACCAAGGCAAGCCATTGTTTTGTTAAGACAGGGCAAAATGGACACCTAAGTTAAAACAGAAAAATGATTTTTTGAGGATGGACGATTTATTTTAAACAATTTGACTTTTTTTTTGTTATTTTTATTAGTGGAAAAAAGTCTTGTAAAATGAATGGAATTGTAAACAAAGCTATTGAAGGCTTGATTGTTGAAAAGCATGGCCAGGACAGCTGGTTGGAGGTATTGGCGAAATCTTCGTTTACAGAACACACGTTTTCGATCCTAAAAAATTATCCCGATGATATTACCTTTAATTTAGCGGCAGTGGCATCAGATCACCTGGGCGTTCCTTTAGGTGGCTTATTGCTGGATTTTGGTAAATACTGGGTAACTAAGGTCGGCATGGAGCGCTACAGCATGATCATAAGGTCAGGTGGGGGTAATTTTACCGAATTCATGCTCAACCTACCACAGTTTCATAGCAGGGTAATGCTCACGTTTCCTGATATCGTTCCTCCGGAATTCATTGTGAATCAAGAATCAGAAAACATATTTATTTTACATTACTATTCTACCCGAAGCGGCCTTATCGATTTTTTAGAAGGAATTATTTTAGGCTTAAGTGATTTGTTTGAATCTGAAATAATCATTGAAAGAAAGTTCGAAAAATCCCTTGGTGCCGATCACGACGTGCTGTCAATCAAGTTAGTGAAAAGTTTATGACATTAAATGATGATCTCTTTCATAAATTATTTCCATTTTACTTTGCTCTTGATTCGAAATTGCAAGTTATTGAATGCGGGAAAAGTTTCGAGAAGCTATTTGGCGATGAGCGGAGCTTCACAAAACTGTTCTCATTTTTAAGACCCGGAATAGGGATCACTTATGAATTTGAAAGCATCAAATCATTTTCCGGTCAGATGTTTATACTCGATTCAAAAACGACTCAACATCCACTTAAGTTGAAAGGGGGATTTGTTTATACGCATGACACATCTAGCCTTTTGTTTTGCGGCTCACCTTGGATACTAAATGAACGCGAATTGGAATTAAACAATTTGAAAACACATGATTTCGGATTTATTGATTCGCAAATAGATGTCATACAGGTTAATCAAATGAATATTGAAATGACCAATGAATTAATGACGCTTAACAAGTCATTAGCTAATCAAAAAAATTTTTATGAGGAAATATTAAACAATGTGCCTGCCGATGTGGCTGTTTTTTCTCCTGAGTATAAATTTTTATTTGTAAATAAAAATGCTGTTAAAAATGATGAATTAAGAAAATGGTTAATCGGAAAATCTGAGATGGATTACTGGAAATCTAAAAATAAACCAATAGACTTAGCGGAAAAAAGAATTGAGGGATTCAATCATGCCGTAACGGCCAAATCAGACACTACTATTGAAGAGGTGATTAATGAAGGCGAATTGGATGAAAAAACCTTCTTGAGAATTACGCATCCCTACTTTAAAAATGATAACTTAATGTTCCTTCTAAACTATGGGGTTGAGGTTACGGATTTGAAAAAAAATAGGGACGCGCTAAAGCAAAAAAACACGGAGTTAACAAAGCTGAATTCA
The DNA here is from genome assembly GCA_037127575.1 of Bacteroidota bacterium. Lineage (GTDB taxonomy): Bacteria > Bacteroidota > Bacteroidia > B-17B0 > Aurantibacillaceae > Aurantibacillus. Next base: position 3,609 of record JBAXXZ010000219.1, read on the forward strand.
GAATTAGATAGTTTTGTTTATAGCGCCTCTCACAACCTTAGATCACCTCTTACTTCTTTAAAGGGCATTACTAACCTATTATTAAGTCAAAAATTATCACCTGAGGAAAACCTATTTTTCATAGAATCAATCATTAAAACAATTGATAAGTTGGATGCCACCATTATCGATATAATTGATTATTCTAGGAACTCTCGTATGGATATGCAACTTTCCATAATTGATATGGAAGCGCTGGCAAAACAGTCGTTTTCCGAAATGGAGTTTATCAATTTAAGTGTAAATTTCAGCATAGAATGTGACAACAAAGCTGTTTTCACTTCAGATAGAAAACGTATTACCTCGTTACTTGATAATATTATTTCGAATTCCTTAAAGTACTCTGATGGCAGCAAAGTAACTTCCTATTTAAAAATAAAAATTGAAATTAATGAGCAACATTGTTTGATAAAACTAGAAGACAACGGCATAGGAATGTCGGAGGAAGCACTAGCAAATGCTTTTAAAATGTTTTATAGAGGAACAAATAAGGATTCGGGTTCAGGATTAGGATTATTCATTGTAAAAGAAATATTAAAAAAAATTGAAGGAAGTATAAATATGGATTCTAAAATTGGTTTAGGAACCACTACAATTATAACGCTAAAAAACTTAAAACAATGATTAGGACCTATATTTTTATAGATGATGAACCGCTTTGCAATCTCATTTCTAAAACATTATTAATGCATTACAACAAGCAGGATAAAATTTTGACATTTGAATCGGCAAAAGAGGCGTTGCAATATTTTGAGATAAACTCTGAACGATTGGCATTAGAAGAATTGTATGTCTATCTGGACATTAATATGCCTGAAATGAACGGCTTTGATTTTCTAAAAGAATACGAAAAAAAATTCGCATCAAGCTTCAAGACAAAAATTTGTATGCTTACAGCATCTATGCACAAAAGTGATAAAGAAAAAGCATTTGAATTTCCTTTTGTTAAGCATTTTCATTCTAAGCCATTTGAACTAGCT
>JBAXXZ010000220.1:0-4598 GCA_037127575.1 Bacteroidota bacterium
AGTCATCCCTGTGGTTTGGCAAATTTCATCTAATCCAACACGGGTATAGCCATTTGAACAAAATAGATTTAAACCTATTTGCACAACTTTTTCTTTGTCATGTTTTTGATTCACAAAATAAATATACAAATTTTTTCTTCAAATGTACTAATCGGTCTGTTTGATTCAATTTGTTATTTATTTCCAAACAAAAAACACCAGGTGTTTCAAAAAAGTACTCAGCGAATTGGCAAAAGAAGGTATTAAATCTTGCTTGGATGTTAATTGGCTTAAAGACCCAAATAAAAACTAATTGAAAAGTACTTTTTAGTATTTCGAGGCTATTTTATCGAACCAAAAACCCCTGATAAATAAGCCTTTATCAGGGGTTTTCCGCTTAAGGATCCTTCAGTTAGATTTATCGAATTTTTTACATGACATTGACAAAATTAAAAACCCAAAAAGTCATTTTAAAATATAACCATTATGGCTTTTTTTCAATAATCTTATACGCCCTTCTCTGAAGTATGGTCCTTAGCAATAATAAGGTTAATATTGGTAAAATGATTAACAATACCCCCAGAATTATTGCTTTGTTTTCTAAAGCGCATTCTTCAATCAACACGTCCTCACCCATCAATTTAAATGCGCCCCAATAAAGCGGATTGGCAAATGCAGGATGTTCACGGATCAAATCCAGTTTGGCTAAACGCAATGATTCTGAAGCACGATTGCCGGCAAACAAATAACCATAAAATTTTGTTGCAATTTCGGCACAGGTTTTATCATCAACTAACCACTGGGTAACAACCAATGCTTTGACCCCCCGTTGCGTAAAGATAGGTGCCAAGGAAAGTTTCCCTGCATTCAAATCATAATTTCCATAATCAATTTCACAGGCCATTAAACATAACAAAGGACTTGATAATTGTTTAGATAACAGATCATTAAAAAAAATCGAATCCTTCCCCATAGCAACAAATGAGCGTTTGATATTATCGGCGTCAGAGGCTGCGTGAGAAAAAACCTGCACCAGCGTTAGGCTGTCGTTACAAGCCGCAAAAAAGTTCTCTTTGCTTATGGCCGTATTATTTACAAGTAAATCACTCAAATTACATAATTTTTGAGCAGCGGCATTCGAAAATGGAAATATAATCCTTCCCTCACTGTTGCTTGTATTATTAAATAATGCCATTTTTTTTACGTGAATTTTTGTTGGCATCGAATGAAATAAATCAGCAGGTGTCTTTACATATTTTACAATGTATTTTTCAAGCAAATAATGCGTTTCATTTTTACTTTCGTCTATCAAAATATCGTAAGGCAAAAATGAAAGCTCCTTGTTCGGTAAAACAGTTAGGTGATCGATTGTGCCTTGCAATAATGACTCAATACTTTTATAATAGGTAAGCGAAGCATTCTTCAGAAACAAATGTGTTGATTCGCTTGAACTATCATTTAATTGTTCAAAAACCGGGTGCCCATTAACTGAGGTTGATTGATAGCCTGATTTAACCACATTATTTAGAAAACGCAAATAACATGTTTTTTGCAGAAACACAAAGGCAAAGGTGGTGCGCCCAAATAAACTGGTGTTGGTGTCCCAAAAAAACAGGAAACAATCGTTTCTTCTTAATGCACCTTGTAGCTGTTTTGAAAATACGCCCTTATCAAATACCGTTTTGTTTTTAAGAAAACAATTAGCCAAATGATGTAACTTGTCGGCCGACAAAGAATTATTAGCCAATTCTTCGTTGATGTTTGCATAAAAGATGGCGTTTTCCAAATGACTTTTTGAGGCGGTTATTTGATACAATTTTGCCTCGTATTCAACTAGCCGACGCAAAGGATTTAAATTATAGATATCTCTGAATGGCCTTGCTTCTTTATTTATTCTTACAATAAATTTGATATACCTCCCAGCTGATAGTTGGTTCATTTTAATGCAATCATTTAGTATTACAGTGTCATTGGTCGCAATAAATCGGTTGATTTTTGTAAGATTATAAAATTCATCCAAAATTAAGCGAACATTTAAATCCGGATTTAAAGAATCCATCGATCCATTTTGATTATCCAACAATGCTCTTGCTTGCGCATAATAATTCAAGGACCGATCATAGTTAATTCCAAAATCCTCCAACAATCCCATTAATGCATAATTATAGGCTAAAAGTGCTACTGGTTTAGGATTAATTCGCTGTAAAAAGGTATTTGATATAAGAAAGCGTCGTTTCGCCATATTATAATAATTAAAATCCTTTTGATAATCAGGATGCTGAACCCTTTTGTTTGCATAATCCAAAAAATAATTGGCGCAACTTCGGTGTAGTTTTGCAGTAGTAATGTCCTTTGCGCCTTTTAATTTGGACGCAAAAGCAATTGCCGTGTCGAAACAAGCAGGAATATAAAAAGTGCAAAATCTATTACTCGTTTCATCATTTGTTTCCTTCTTGAAAACATATTTATAAACCTTATTCAAAACATTGCGACTTGCCGACGCATGTGCATGATATATTTTATAGACCTCTAAAGAATCAGCCGAGGGTTTTGTTTTTCGGTACAAGTCAAGCGCCATAACGGAATAATGAAAGGCACTATCGGCTATTATTTGATAATGGTAACATAAGGCCATCCGGGCCAAATGTTCCGGCAAATAATAATCCTTTAGGCCGACTGAAGCCCTGAGTGTTTGTAATGAATAAGCATCCGATTTGGCCATTTCAATGTTCCCTAAATCATACTCGCAATCAAACTTTAATTTCCACCATTCTTCTTTTTGACTAAAACTTAAACCATTAAAGTGCTCTTGTTTTAAAATTAGTATGGCCTGATAAGTTTTACCACATCCGTATTGCGCTTTCGCATGATCAATATCCGCCTTCGCAATCGTAACAAATGAAAGCATCAAAGCAATCCAAAGCCCTTGCTTTTGAAGTACTTTCATTATTTTTTTTCTTACGTTTTGCCCCATTTTTTTTGACAATATTATTATTAGTAGGATGTATTTTTTTTGATACATTCAACCAAATCATATATATGTAAGAATTTGCTTTAAAATGTTTAATTCAGTACTTTGCTCCCGATTAAATTTTTTCACACAGCACATGCCACCGAAGGAAGCAATAGAGGATTTTATAAGCGGCAATAATGCTCCTATCGAAGTTTATTATAAACAGTGGAAAGCAGAATTGTTTTTAGTGGCTTATCATTACTTGCGTAATAAACAGGATGCAGAAGATGCTTTGGCCGATTGTTTTGAGAAACTCATGAACATGAACGATGATAACAGAAAGTTAAAATTTGATCAGCAAAAAGTTGAACTTAAACCGCTGTTGTTGGTTATGCTCCGAAACCGTTGTCTTGATTTGATTCGATCAAAGGTCAACAGAAGGCGAATACAAGACAATATCTTTAAATCGACTAAAGAAACCTCTGCGCACGAAGAAGCAATTATTATTGATAAAGAAAGTTTTAAACGTCTTTGTCATAGTTTAAAAGCCAAAGAAAGTCAAATTTTAAAAATGCACATAGATGGGCATGGTCATGATGAAATAGCAAGCGAACTTACGCTGAGTGAAAAAACAATTAAAAACAGTATCTCCTTAACCAAAAAAAAAGTTAGGTTAATTTGGCATAAATTTATGGTGTGATGACAAAACCCGAGGATATTAAAAAAGCGATATTGGATAACATTGCTTCAGGAACTCTTCTGGAGAAGGAAATGATGGATGCCATACAAAATTACCGTGGCGACGATGAAATGTTGCTCGGGGCAAAGGACTTTTTAAGCGATCATCATGGAAAATTTGGCTTGCTAAATGAAACAATTAAATCCCTACCGCCATTAAAACCCTTCGAAAAAAACAAGTGGCGTATTATATTCAAAGCAGCTGCCATTTTAATTGTTGTGTCAAGCCTACTACTATTCTTTTATACCAAAACAGAAAATAAAACACTTGTAATTGAAGAAGGCTTGCCGGTGTTTATGGGCAATTATCCATCAACTTACAATCAATTTATGAATGATTACCGCCAGGGAAATTATAATTTGGCAATTGCCGAAGGACAAAGTTTAACGCAAAAAAATCATTCAGACACCTTGTGCTTTTACCTAGGCTGTTGTTACAATTACACAGGGCAGTTTTACCTTGCCATTGGTTCATTTGATAAAATGAGCGATAATAAACAATTTGAAGAAGCCAAAGATTACCAACTGGCTTATGCGCTTACTAAGATTGGCAGAAGATCTGATGCCAATAGACTACTAAACAAAATACTCGATCATAAGTCAAAGTATACTAAGGCGGCAGGACTTTTGATTAAAAAATAGACTTGATGGCCAGTGTTCATTTTTTGTGACCTTTTATACTCCCTTGGTATAGCGCCCGAAGTTTTTTAAAAAAAGCACGACAAGAATTTATTGCTAATTTCCCTCCAGTAAACAATCCAATATATTTGGAAGCCTATAAAATTATAGGTGATTTTAATCATATTTAAATTCAGGAAAACGATCAGTTTTCAAACTTTTACATCCTCCTCTTTTCATTTTATCTGCCTAATTATTAGTCGTTTATTCTTTATTAAAAAATAATTCGGGACGTTAATGAGAGTTAATC
>JBAXXZ010000221.1:0-4594 GCA_037127575.1 Bacteroidota bacterium
TGAGCTGCTGCAAATTGATAATGAACGAGCGGTGTGTTCTAAAAAATACAGCAGCATCCAAAACCTGCTCGTAATAATTCATGGTTTGTTTTTTTAGAAAATAACTTTGTTTGGTAAACAACTTTACATAATCGTCGTATGCTTCTATGTAATGAATATCGGCCACAGGCACAATGCTAATTTCATTGTTATTACGCACCACAATGCGTGTTTTTTCTTCATTAAATGCCCCTTGCTCGAGTAAATGTTTCACCTTGGCGCCATTATGATCGTCGGCCGACTTGGCCAAAAATTTCTGAATGGCCTGATCGAAGCGACTTTCGCTAAAAGGTTTTAATAAATAATCTACCGCATTGGTTTCAAATGCTTTAATGGCGTATTCATCATAGGCGGTGGCAAAAATCACTTGCGGCATGTGCTCAAGCAATTCAAGCATTTCGAAACCGCTTATTTTCGGCATTTGTATGTCGAGTATAATTAAATCGGGTTGATGTTGCTGTATTGCTTTAACACCCTCGTAACCGTTAGCACATTCTGCTACCACTTCAACGGTTGCATACGCTTTTAAATAATCTTTTACAATTGACCGCGCCAATGTTTCATCGTCGATTATGATTATACGTTTCATTTTATTGGGGTATACTTATTTGTGTGGTAAATACATTGTTTTGTTTGTTGGTGCGTAAAAGGTTGTTTTGGGCATACAATAAAAACAATCGGCGTTGAATAAACCGTAAACCAAATCCGGTGCCTGTGCTGCTTTCACGCATACTTTCATCGCATGGATTGGTGACCGTAATGTGTAAATAATTTTGTTGCATGTTGGCTAGTATGTTTATTTGAACCGCTTCAAGTGTGCCATACAATCCAAATTTAATGGCATTTTCAACAATGGGTTGTAAAAGCAAAGGCGGAATTTTTTTGTGTTTGCATTCATTTGCACAATCAATCTCCACCTGCAAGCGCTCGCCAAATCGCAGTTTTTCAATGTCGAGGTACAAAGCCAATTGATTCAGCTCTTCCGCCAAAGGCACTGTTTGTTGTTCATCCTTGCGCAAAGTGCCGCGCAAAAAATCGGATAATTGCTGAATCATTTTACGCGCTTGTGCCGGATTTGATCCCGCTAATGCACTGATGCTGTTTAAACTGTTAAACAAGAAATGCGGTTGTAATTGTTGTCGCAATTTAATCAATTCAGCTTCTTTGTGTAATTGTTCTACTTCCGATTGGCGCAGTGTTTGTTTCGATTTTTCTGCCACACTGTTCCACAACCAATTTAAAACCGTTACAAATGCTAACACCATCAAGGCAAACACATAACGCAGTGGCATTGAGGCCTCCATAAAAGACAGGTAACTTGTTTCACTTACAAACAACTGCAGCAAACACCATTTGCCGGCCATGCCTGTTAACACGCCAATGCCAATCACCAAAACAAAACGGTAAATACCGCTGCCGGCGCGGGGCTGATAATAACGAAACAACTGTACTGTACTTAATGCCGCCAAAGCCAATAAGCCATTCCACAAAAAGGCATCTACAAATGCCCTGTGCCAATCCATTTGAAAACGGTGTATCACCAAAGCTTGTACAAGCACACACAGCAAGTAACAGGCAATGAAAAGCAATACATTCACTTTGTTTGAATATGGCAAGGCACTTTTTTTCACTTAGGCAAAATTGAGGTTTTTTACTTGTATTTCCATCGATTTCTGTTTCACATAATGGATAAAAGCTTTTTCATCCTGCATTTTGTATGTACGCGAATACAATTGTTCCCCGTCGTTGACTGCCTCAATAGCGTATAATTCCGACACATCAATAAACACCCAAGCAATACTGTTTTCACCGCCGCTTTTAAAAACCTCCTCCTCTTTTTTGCCCATACTGCGCGCTTTGTAAAATGCTTCTTCTGCATTGCGGGCAAACAGCACACGCATTTGCTCGTCGAATTCACTGCGCTCGCCTTGTGTTTCAACACAAACTTTAAAAACCAATTTTACCAAATATTTTTTCATGCTTTTAATATGAATTCACTTCAATACCGCCCATCACTGTTGTGCCGGTTAAGATGAGCACCTTTTTTTCGCTTGGATTATAGGGTGCGGCATGGTTCGGACGGTTATCTTCAAAACTGCCCATCACTGTTGCCAACTCCGATTTAATTTCCCAATTGGCCGGTATCAACAATTTAGTACCGCCAAATACTTGGGTCACTTCCAATTTGGCTTGTTGCTCAAAATCGGCTTGCATTAAATTTATTTCAGCACTGCCACACACATTCACCACCTCGCCCCCTTTGACCTTTTTTGAATACACGTTTTTTTTTATACCGCCCATTACCGATACCGCTTGAATCATGTCCTCCTGATCTTCGCCGGCTGTTTGCTCGTAAGTATGGGCCCAGCGACCGCGGTGACCGTGTTTCCAAGCTTTGCGAAAATGTTTGTGACCAAAATAACGGCGACGCGGTTTAAACATCATAAACAAGCCGATAAAAATAATAAGTACGGGCCATAACACCGGTTTAATGTGTAAATCGGGATACAAATCACCCAACAAAAATATTCCGCCCACCCCAATTAAAAAGATCCATGCCGCATTGCGAAATTTATGCTTCACCGCCGATACAATACCAAAGCCTATCAACAAGGTCTTCCAACTAAACAACCAGGCCGGGAATTCTGTTCCCAATTCACGGGCTAAAAATAAAGCCCCAATTGTCACCAATAATAAACCGCCCATTATTTTTCCACGGCGATGGGCTTGTCCCATTTCTTTAAACCAAGCCTTTTCTTCAATTTCTGTATTTTCCATTTGTTTGTTTTTTTTGTAAAACTACGCACTCAATAAAGCCCTCACAATAGCATATAGGCGGCCATTACCTTTGGGTCGGTGAAACTTACCTTTGCGTCGGTTGAAGGGGGTTTTTCGACAATATAAAACAAAATCTTTCACATTGATGCCATTCGTTCAGCCACTTATTTTATTATCTTCGTTCTGCATTTTGAAAGGCTATTTTTACATACTTGTTTTTTTGCTCTTTGCCGCAAAACCATGTGCTGCGCAAACTTCGGTTGTAAAAGAAAAAGGCAAATGGGGCATCAAGGAAGATAAAAACACCATCATTCCCGCCCTTTACGATACCATTTTTAATTTCGACGAAAGCGGCAAGGTATGCTTGGCTTGTTATAAAGTAAAAAAAGCCCCTGCCAACAAGTTCATTAAAATAAGCACTTATACCTTTCACTGCAATTACCTTTCGAAAGCCAATAAAAAACTGCAAATTAAAACAGAAGACAATGACACTTGCACCGTGTTTAGTTTGAATAAAAAAACAATTGAACAATACAACGACAATGCCCTTGCATTTACAGTATTGGTTAACAACAAAAAATATTTGGTGGACAAAAATTTTAAACAGCTCACCTTTAAACCCTTTTACGATGTTAAGCTTAGTTTAGATCCACAGTTTTATTCGGTTGAAATTAAAGAAGCCAACGATGTAGTGTATGCAGGCTTAATCGATACCCACGAAAAAGAAATTATACCCCACCAATTTTCAATGGTTAAAATTAATCCCGTTGATTCTTTGATATACGGCTGTCGCGCGGGCTTGGTAGAAAATTACTACGACGATATTTTTGATTTCACCGGCAAAAAAATTGAGAGTTACCACAAGCACATTGAATTACCAACCAAACATTATGTGATACACAAAATATTTGAGCCAAGAGAATACTTTGTGATTTACAACATAAAAACAAAACAAGAAACACCCTTAAAAGCGGATGAAGTGCATTTTTACGAGCAAGACCAATTACTCATTCGTATTAAAAGCGATTGGTATGTGTACGATTTGTTGACGAATACTAAGAAGGAAAAAAACTATTAATCATGAACAAAATTAAAGTAGCCATCAATGGCTTTGGTCGCATAGGCCGTGTATTTTTGCGTAACTGCATCAATCACCCGCAAATTGAAATTGTGGCCATTAACGATATTACCGATACCAAAACACTGGCCCATTTATTAAAATACGATTCAATTCACCGCGCCTTTAATGGTACAGTGGAAGCAGAAGAAAAACATTTGCTGGTGAACGGAAAAAAAATAACCGTTACAGCCGAAAAAGACCCTTCGCATTTGCCTTGGCAAGCCTTGGACGTTGACATTGTGATTGAAAGCACCGGACATTTTTTGGACACAAAAGGGGCAGAATTACATTTAAAAGCCGGCGCCAAAAAAGTTATTTTATCGGCACCTGCAAAAGATGAAAGTATCAAGACCATTGTATTGGGTGTGAATGAACACTTGTTGCAACCCGATGACACCATTTTATCAAATGCCTCTTGCACCACCAATTGTGCGGCTCCCATGTTAAAGGTGTTAGAACAATTTGGTATCGAAGAAGCCTACATTTCTACCATCCACTCCTACACCAACGATCAGCGCATACACGATGCCCCGCACAAAGATTTACGCAGGGCCAGGGCAGCAGCCATGAGCATCATTCCAACCTCAACAGGTGCAGCAAAGGCCATCACAAAAATATTTCCGCATTTGGAGGGCAAAATAGGCGGTTGCGGTATAC
>JBAXXZ010000222.1:0-4583 GCA_037127575.1 Bacteroidota bacterium
CAATTAAGCCTGAAAAAGAACCAAATGGTAAGTTTGAATTAGAATTTGTGGTACACGCGTCAGCAGAGATGATTTATGAATTCATTTCTACCCCTAGTGGTTTATCAGAATGGTTCTGCGACGATTTAAACATCCGCAATGGCATTTATACCTTTATTTGGGACGACACCATGCAACAAGCCCGCTTGTTAAAAACGGTTGATTTACAATTGGTTCGCTTTCAGTGGGTAGATAAAGTGGATGGCAGTTATTTTGAATTACGTATTCAACGTGATGATCTTACCAACGATATCTCGTTAATGATTATTGATTTTGCAGAATCCGTGTCAGATAGAGAATCTTCAAAATTACTTTGGCACAACCAAATCGAAAAACTGATGCACGTATTGGGCTCTGTTTTTTAGTCCTTATTTCCCTTTAAAATTTAAAACTAAGTGCCAATAAAAAATTGGTGGGCGCTGCAGTGGCCAAATAGTTTTGTGTAAACAAGCTACTGCCGCTGTAATAACTGTAAGTGTAACCATTGGTTTCATACTTTTTGTTCAAGAGGTTATGTATGGCCAGCGACATGGTAATTTCAGGAATGGCTTTGGTTACAATTTGATAATTCATTCTAAAATCCAACACCGCATATGGTTGAATGCTCCGTTTGATGTTCGATGTGTTGTCTAAATATTGTCGACTTACTTGTTTGTAAATGAGACTCATTTCAAAATGCTTAAAAGGCTTGTAAACCAAATTTTCGCAGGCCACCAAATTGGGTGAAAAGGAAATATCGCTTAATTTGTAGTGCTTCTTGTATTGCGTAAACAAGGTATAATTCACATCCGAACTATCGATAAACTCCACAAAATTTTGAATTTTATTTTCTGAGATTGAGCAATTTGCAATCATCTGAAAATACTTGTTTAGTTTGGCTGAGGCTTCTATTTCAATACCACGACGGAAACTTTTTGCCACATTCACCCTGTTATAAGCACCAACAGCGTTGATCTGTCCGTTAAGCACCAATTGGTTTTTATAATCCATATAATACAAATTGCTTCCTAAGTAAAATCCTTTATTTTCATATCTGAAACCTGTTTCTAAATCGGTTAATTGTTCAGCCTTTGGTCGGTTGTTGATGGCGGCTTGCACAAAATCATCGCGATTTGGTTCCTTGCTGGCCGTTGACAATGAAGCATAAAGATTAAGTTTATCCGATGCATTATAACTTATCCCAAGCTTAGGATTAAAAAAAGTAAAACTTTTATTCTGCATTTTGGTTTGATTGGCATCGTCGAATCCTAAAAACTTGTAGTCGATTTGCCTGGCCTGCATATCCACAAAAACATTCATTTCTTTAATGGGCTTAAAGTTTAACTTTAAGTAAATATTGCCTGCATTTTTATTGGCTGTATTTAAATCGTATTGATGGTCAATTTCGCTGTTAGAAGCCGTTCTGGCCCAAATAACACGGTTAAAGTGTTTACCGAAATAACTGTTATAACCTCCGCCCAAAGTGAGGTTTAATTTTGAACTTGCCGTATAATTCATGTTAAATATGCCGCCAGCAAAATCATTGTCTAACCACAAACGTCTTACCAAATCGGTGGTAATGATGGTATCACCTTTTACTGTAATTACATCTTGCATTTTGTAATTGGCCAAATTTTGATTTTGTTTATACTGTTCGTAATACCCTACTCCTTTGGTATAATGCCCGCTTACATTGAGGTTTAATCGGCTGCTAAAAGAATGGATATAATGCAGCTGAAAATTATTTTGGGTGTAATTATCGGTTTCGTTATTATAGTACTTTATTTGTCCGTTGGCATCAGTATATGCGCCGCAAGAGTTAAAGGTTCTATTACCCATTTGTATAGAATCTTGCAAAACATAATTCCAGGCTTGATAGGTTTTTTCTGTTCCTGAAAAATTGATGAACTTTAAAACATCTTTTTTGCCGTAATAACCTGCCGCCAAGTAATACGATTTTAGATCAGATTTTGCACGATCAATATATCCATCGCTGCTTATTTTCGAAGCGCGGGCATCCAATGTAAATTTATTATTAAGTAGTCCGGTACCCGCAGCCAAAGTGGTTCTTAGGGTGTTAAAACTGCCACCTGACTGAATTAAATTGGCGTATGGTTTTTCTTTTAATTGATTGGTTTGAAAATTAATGGTGGCCCCAAATGCCCCGGCGCCATTGCTGGAGGCGCCAACGCCGCGTTGCACTTGAATGTTGTTGACACTCGACATTAAATCGGGCATATCAACATAATAGGTGCCTTGCGATTCGGCATCATTTACCGGCACGCCATTGATGGTGACATTGATTCTGGTTGCATCACTTCCTCTGATACGAATACCGGTATAACCCACGCCATTTCCCGCATCCGAATTTACCACCACGCCGGTAAGCTGACCTAACATGTATGGTGCATCCTGACCTAAATTTTGTTTTTTAATGGTGGCTTCATCTAAATTGGCGTAAGCCATGCCGTTATCATTGTTCACGCGGTTCGAGCTCACCACAATTTCATCCAATCGACGGTTGGATTCTTTCATTTGCACCTGCAATTCTTTAACTACACTGAGATTGATGGTATCTAAAGCATCAGCATAGCCAATACAATGTGTCATTAATACACAAGTACCGTCTTTTATACCTTTTAAGTCGAATTCACCATTTTGGTTGGCAATGCTACTGATATAGGTGTTTTTAATGGCCACCTGCGCAAAAGGCAAGGCTTCTCCCCTTTCGTTGCTTACTTTTCCTTTAATGGATTTTTGTGAAAACAAGGCTTGTGAAGCCAATACCGCAAATGCCAAAGCACTGAATCTTAATTTATTCATTTTCATTTTTTAAAAATATACATGACACCAAGGGGGAATGTCATTTTAATTTCCCTACGCAGGCATTACCCTGATCAGGTGCGTAACAAAACACGTTGGTCGTGTGTTGATACTGGGTATAATCTCAGCCTTAATCGAATTAATAATTTTCAACTATTAATTGAAAAGGCACCCCTTAAGATGTGGCGAAGTTAGCTGCTGTAAACCGATTGTGCAAAAAAATATTTCACAGACTAAAAATAATGATGAGTTTTGTATTTGATGGAGAAGAAAAGAATCGCCGTTATTGGCAGCACCGGAAGTATTGGCACACAGGCCCTTGAGGTGATTCAAGAAAATGCAGCACACTTTGAAGTGGAAGTATTAGTGGCTTATAATAATTATGAATTACTTATTCAACAGGCCATTCAATTTCAACCCAATGCAGTGGTAATTGGCAACGAACAGTATTACCATGAAGTTAAATCGGCTCTCTCAAGTCATGATATTAAAGTATTTGCAGGTTTAAAAGCTGTTGAACAAATTGTTGAAATGGAAACCATTGATGTGGTTTTAGCCAGCATTGTAGGTTATGCCGGCTTGGCCAGCACCATCAATGCCATTAAACATAAAAAAAACATTGCCTTGGCCAACAAAGAAACTTTGGTGGTAGCCGGCGAATTGATTACTAAATTGGCCCTCGATAACGCAGTAAATATTTATCCTGTCGATAGCGAACATTCCGCCATTTTTCAATGTTTGGCAGGCGAATGGGAAAATAAAATCGAGAAAATTTATCTAACAGCCAGCGGCGGTCCTTTTAGAGGAAAAGACAAGGCTTTTTTATCAGGTGTAAAAAAAGAACAAGCTTTAAAACATCCCAATTGGACAATGGGTGCTAAAATCACCATCGATTCGGCCAGCCTCATGAACAAAGGACTTGAAGTGATTGAAGCCAAGTGGTTGTTCAATTTAAAACCCGAACAAATTGATGTCATCGTTCATCCGCAAAGCATTGTACACAGTTTGGTGCAGTTTAACGATGGCAGTATTAAAGCCCAAATGGGTTTACCCGACATGAAACTGCCAATACAATATGCTTTTTCATATCCACAACGATTAAGCAATTCATTTCCGCGTTTTAATTTTATGGACTACCCTCAGCTTAGTTTTGAGAAGGCCAATATGGACGTCTTTCAAAACCTTGGCCTTGCCTACGAAGCCATGCACAAAGGCGGCAATATGCCCTGTTTGCTAAATGCGGCCAATGAATTGGCAGTGGATGCCTTCTTGAAAGATAAAATTGGCTTTTTGCAAATGAGTGATTTGGTTCGCCAAACGATGAATAAAGCAAGTTTTGTAAAGGAACCTAACTACGAGCAATACATACAAAGTGATATGGAAGCGCGAAAAATCGCCAGCGACTTGTTAATTCACAATAATTTTTAAAACAATTTTTTATTCAATTTAATACATTAAAAAAGGCTATTTTTGCCCGCTCATTCCGTTGCTAAGAAACGGAATCAAACAAAAATTATGTACATAAAAATCATACAACTCTTTTTAAGTTTAACCATATTAGTAACCTTGCACGAATTTGGACATTTTTGGTTTGCCAAACGCTTTAAATGCAAGGTTGAAAAATTTTATTTGTTTTTCGACTTCTTGTTTCCCTTCGCAGGCCTCTTAAATTTTCAATTGTTTATGAAGAAAATTGGCGATACCGAATATGGTTTAGGTTGGTTTCCATTGGGCGGCTACGT
>JBAXXZ010000223.1:0-4583 GCA_037127575.1 Bacteroidota bacterium
TCACAGATATCGTCCTTGCCCAATTGCTCGTTCTTAATGCAAGCCATGGCCAAATCATTTGTAAGGTTATTGCCAAATGGTGTAGCCTTTATAATGCCCACGCTTTTTTTCTCAACATAATTTTTGTACTCGTAATTAAAAGTGCTGCTTTGTTTTTTATTGGGTACCGCTTCATACGAATTGTCATCCTGTATGGAATTGGTATAGGTATTCAATGGATAAAGCGGCGACCAAGTATTTGACAAATAAGAAAGACATTTTTTTTCTGCATTAAAATTTTGCAGCCACTCGGGCAACTGATTTAAATACCAAGAAGAACTGATAAAATTTCCACTTTCATCATCAAACCAAAAAGCAGCATTGGCTGCATGGCCGGCGGGCAATATGGCAGAGCGGTCTTTTAAAGCCACGGCAAATACTTTTGCTTTATTGTTGGTCGACATCTTTAATTCATCACCAATTGTAGAGCTCAATTGTTTGCGTGGTGACATTTTTCCGCTTTTGTTATCGACACCAATTGATTGTACACTACTATCCTCCACACAATAACTTGATTGTTTACTGCCCTTGATGTGCCAATCGTTTGCAATTATGCCGTGGTCGCGTGGTGTGGCGCCTGTGTAAATACTGCAATGCCCCGGCCCGGTAAATGTGGGAATGTAATTGTAATGTGTGTTTTTAAAATAATAGCCGTTTTCAACCAAGCGTTTAAAGCCACCATGTCCGTAACGGCTCCAGTAGCGGTAAATATAATCGTTGCGCATTTGATCAACCACAATGCCTACTACTAATTTTGGTTTAGTGCTTTTATTGATCGCTGTTTTTTGTTGGGCGAATAAAAATGAATTGTTGAAGCACAATGCGATTAAAACACTACTTAAAAGAAACTGTTTCATGCATCTAATTTTTGGAAGATGGAATTGTTGCTTTTGAATTCAGGCACCAGATCCTTCATGCGTTGCACAATTAAATCGTTGTTTTGTGTATCGAATGATTTAATTAATTCATTAATGATTTCTTTCACCTCCTCATAAGCATATTCACGCACCTTGCCAATTAAAATTTGGTTGTGATGCGTCGGTAAAGTATTTTCATTATTGGCCAACAATTCTTCGTATAATTTTTCACCCGGTCGTAAACCCGTGTAAACAATGCTAATGTCTTTGCCTTCTTTTAAGCCCACCAACATGATCATTTTTCTGGCAAGGTCAACAATCTTCACTGACTCACCCATGTCGAACACAAAAATTTCACCGCCTTTGCCCATGCCCGCTGCTTCGAGCACCAATTGTGATGCTTCGGGGATGGTCATAAAGTAACGTGTGATTTCAGGATGTGTGATGGTGATTGGTCCGCCTGCTTCAATTTGTTTTTTAAAGCGGGGTATCACCGAACCGTTAGAGCCCAAAACATTGCCAAAACGGGTGGTGATAAATTTAGTGGCAGCATGTTTGCCCAAGCTTTGGATGTAAATTTCGGCAATGCGTTTGCTGGCACCCATCACGTTGGTGGGATTCACCGCCTTATCGGTACTCACAAATACAAATTTTTCGACGCCAAATTCAACCGATAAATCCGCCACATTTTTAGTGCCCAAAATATTGGTGAGAATAGATTCTGAAGGATTGTTTTCCATCATGGGCACATGTTTGTATGCTGCGGCATGAAACACTATTTGCGGCTGAAAGGTTCTGAACACATTACGCAAACGATCCACTTGGCGCACATCGGCAATCACCACTTCAAATGGCGGTTTAATGAGTTTGTCAGTAAATTCTAATTCCAATTCATGTAAAGGACTTTCGGCCTGATCGAGCAGATACAATTTTTTAGGACCAAATCGTGCACATTGTCGGGTGAGCTCAGAGCCTATGCTTCCGGCGGCACCGGTGATTAAAATAATTTTGTCTCTTAATTGATCGGCAATAATGTCTTCATCCAATTTAATGGGTTCGCGTTCAAGTAAATCTTCAATACGAATGCTTTTAATTTGATTGAAACTCAATTCCCCGTTAATCCATTTAGAAGCTGGCGGCACGTTTAATACACGCACATTGTTGTTTAAACAAACATCGGCAATGTCGTTTTTTTTACGTGTTGAAATTTTTTGAATCGAAATAATCACAAACTCAACATGGTTGTTTTGTATGAGTTCGCTTAATTTATCAGGACCATACACAAAAGTACCTTCAATGCTTCGGCCATGTTTTTTTTCATCATCGTCAACATAACCCACCACCTTGTATTTAATGGCAGCATCGCGGTCGAGTGTGCGTTTGGTGATAATGCCTGCTTCGCCGGCACCGTAAATAATCACATTTAATTTTTCGCGATCAGGATTTTTGGATTCAAAATACAGTGCTTTAATGGCCAGGCGTGAACTAATCATTAAGAAGAGTGACACCAAGGCATCGATAATAATCACTGAACTCGGAATGAACTTACTCCCTCTAAAAAAGAAATGCAGATAATCGAGTACATAAACCAAGGCGCTACCAATAATCAAGACCACAAAAATGCGGCCGGCATCTTTGGTGCTGGTATATCGCACAACACCCTTGTAGGTTTTAGAGGCAATAAACAAAATCAAACGAATGCCCAAAACCACGATAAAATCGATAGGTAAATTTTTGGCATCTGTTTCGGGGATGGCATTAAAATCGAAGCGAATCACAAAAGCCAAGGTCAGGGCAAAGGCGCAGATGAGTAAATCGATGCATAGAATAAACCAGCGTGGTAAATTGTAATCCCAAAAAAGTTTAAATATGCGATACATAATGCTGAGTAAAAATAGCGAATATTTTTGTGGAAAGCACGGGGAGTTTAGCCTTATTCTTCCTGATCAAACACAGTATTGAATAAGTAAAGAAAACGAACAAATTGAGTTAAGGATTATGGATATCACAGGTAGAGAAGTTTATTCTAAGAAATTTGTAATCAATAGCCATGAAGCTCAAGTTAATTTTGATTTAAAGGCAGGTTTGTATATTGTTTGTATCTTTAATAAAAATGGAAAAACAAAGAATCAAAAACTAATCATTAAAGATTGAAAGTAAATAGTAATGAAATTCTTGATGTTTTATATAGCAATTGTAATTAATTTATCAGTTAGATTGCATGCTCAAAATATAGCTAATTATATAGGAAATGGGTCATTTGAACAATTCGATTTAAATTGCAATTTAATTGAACTAAGAACTGCCAAAAATTGGAATTCGATTGATTCTGTAACTAACAATAATGCATATATTTTTAGTTATTGTAACGGAATGGTTCCTCATCAACCTAACACAGAATATCAGTTACCAAGAACAGGTGATGTTTTTTCAGGAACTACTTTTTATTTTAATAATTTCCTTCGTGAAAGGCATTACCTCAAAAATCGACTTAAAAAAAATTTAGTCCTAGGTAAAACTTATTGTGTTAGATTTTTTATTAATATAATGAATACATCAACAATATGAAGGGATAGATTTGGTATTTATTTTGGCAATCATAAGTTAGATACAATAAGTCAAATAATTAAACCGCTGATATTTTTAACTCCTCAGGTGCAATCACCGAACGGTATTCCAATTATAGATACATTAGGTTGGACCGCGGTTACAGGCACTTTTGTTGCTGTTGGTGATGAAAAGTATGCGATTTTGGGCATATTCAAGCAAAATGGCACAATCGACACCGTAATAACAAACCCTAACCTACTTCCATCTGCTTTTGTTGACGCTTGCATCGATGACGTCTCCTGCATCCCCATCGATCTGCCCGCCTACGCCGGTCCTGATAAAAGTTGCATTGCGGGGGATAGTGTTTTTGTGGGCCGTGAGCCGGATGTGGAGATAGATGAAAGTTGTGTGTGGTATAAGCTCAATAACAATGGTACTTTGTCGGCACCCATTGATACGGTGGCCGGTTTATACATTAAACCAAAATACTTAAGCAGCAATACAGAAACATTTGTGGTGCGGCAGCAGTTGTGGTGCAGTGGGGTGAAGTGGGATACGGTTTTGGTGCATCAGGATTTTGTGGGGCTTCCGCATGTCGTTCTCGACTCCGCTCGAACTGACATTTCCGCTCGAACTGATATTCGGGTGTACCCCAACCCCGCAAACGACAAATTATTTATAGAGCATAAAGATGCGCTTGCAGTGGAGAAAATAAGTTTTATGAATTATTTGGGTCAAGTTGTTATAAGCATCAGCGCGCCCAAAAAAGAGATTGATGTTTCCTTGATTCCAACCGGGCTTTATTATTTAAGGGTGGAAACGAATAAGGGGAGTAAAACCTTTAAGTTACAGAAAGAGTAGAATTCATTGGATGGGTTTTCCTTCTTTTCTTTACACCGCCTTGATCTGATGCCCTAATACATGCCCTGCCGTATCACTTGGTCTGACGCACACTGATGTCACGTCGAGTAGCGACCGAAGGAAGCGTATCGAGACGGTGTAATTCCCTAACCTCAGATTTACACCGCCTCGATACAATGCGCCACGCACAAAACTTTGCTGCATCACTCGGCGTGACTTCGCATGGTGGAATTGAGATGCTTGCAACATTTTGTAATTGAGAACTGTGTGTAGGTG
>JBAXXZ010000224.1:0-4579 GCA_037127575.1 Bacteroidota bacterium
ATTTTATGATGAGTATGACAATTGGAACCCAAGCCCCAAATTTTAAATTGGTAAACACCAACAAACAAGAAATTGAATTACACGCACATCAAGGTAAAAATGTGCTGTTATTGTTTTTTCCTTTGGCCTTTACCGGCACTTGCACTGCTGAGTTGTGCAGTGTGAGAGATAACATGGCTGTGTATGAGCAATTGGATGCTACTGTTTACGGTATTTCGGTGGATTCGCTTTTTGCTTTGGGTAAATTTAAGGAAGAGCAAAAATTTAATTTCGATTTGTTGAGCGATTTTAACCGTGAAATATCAACGGCCTACGGTTGTTTGTACAGCGAATTTGTGTTTGGCATGAAAGGCGTGAGTAAGCGTTCGGCTTTTGTAATCGACAAAAAAGGCATTATTCAATATGCTGAGGTACTCGAAAAAGCCGCTGATATCCCCAATTTCGACAGTATTAAAGCCTGTTTAGAGCAGCTTAAATAAAAGAAGTGCTAAAAGCCTATTTCAATAAGCAAAAAATAGAGGCCGGATGCGATGAAGCCGGAAGAGGCTGTTTGGCCGGCCCTGTTTATGCTGCTGCTGTTATTTTGCCGAAGAATTATAAAAATAAATGGCTTAACGACAGTAAAAAACTAAAAGATAGCGACCGTTATGCTTTGCGGCCCGAAATTGAAGAAATAGCTTTGTCATGGGCTTATGGCGTGGTGGATGAGAAGGAAATTGACGATATCAATATTTTGAATGCCTCTTTTTTGGCCATGCACCGCGCCATTGATCAACTGCAGCTAGAACCCGAACATTTACTCATCGACGGCAACCGTTTTAAGGCCTATACCAACATTCCCCACACCTGCATTGTAAAAGGCGATGCCAAATTTATGGCCATTGCAGCCGCCAGCATTTTGGCCAAAACTTACCGCGATGATTTTATGAAACACATGGCCAAACAATTTCCGGTGTATGCTTGGGAACAAAACATGGGTTATCCCACCAAAAAACACCGCGAAGCCATCCGCCAATACGGCCCATGCGATTTGCACCGCCTCAGTTACCAATTGTTGCCTGCCCAAATGCGATTAGACCTTTAATGCACAGGCCCAATGTGAATAACACATATTTTTTTTTGTCCTGTACGACTACTTTTTTAATAGTTTAGCCAAACGTGTCTAAACTCAAAAAAATAATTTTTGCTGTTTTTGTAGCCCTATCGCTTGTGGCGGCTATTTGGGCTTATTTCAGTGTCAAAAAACTGAAGAGCCCGAAGGTGGAAGCCCTCAGTGTGTTACCCGACAGCTGTGGCATTTATTTAAATGCCAACGATTTTAATGAATTGAGCGATAAAATTAACGGGCAAAGTTTGGTGATTGAAAAACTCAAATCAATTGAACAAATTCAAAAAGCCTGCGACTTGGTAAAACAATTCGATTCTATTTTTAACAGCAACGAGCTGCTGAAGGAAGAATTAAAAGATAAACTCATTCACTTTGCCATGTACCACAATTGCCACGATTGGTTGTTGAGTTTTAATACCAAACAAACCGGCACCGACAAGGCCGTGCGCGAACAGATGGACATTATTTTTAATACCCGTCAAAATAAAGCAGAGATTTTGACCTATACCATACAACAACAAAATTTGTATGTATCGGTCGCAAACGATATTATCAGCATTTCGAACCAAACAAGTTTGCTTAAAAACGCCGCCAATGTGGCATTTCCTAAGTTTTGCAAATCGCAAGCCTACCTCAATTTTAAATCAGCTTTGCAGGAAAACAATTTGTGCAATGTATTTATCAGCAACAAAAACCTAAAACAAAAAGCCAACAATGACAAAGCTGTTTTTTTCGATGGCATGGAAATGGCCGGCAGTTTGGTGTTTGAGCCTTCGGAAATAAAACTAAACGGCAATTTAAAAGTTGATTCAAACCACGTGTTGGCAGCATTTGTAAATGAAGAAGCACAAGCCTCAGAAGATTTTATTGATGTTTTACCGCAACAAATGCACCACATGGTGGCTTATGGTTTTGGTTCGTACATCAAGGTGAAAGAACGTTTGCAAAAAGATTATCCCGATCAACTGAAAGACTTTTGGCGTGATAAAAAAGACAAAGCTTTGTACAACATTGAAAAAGATTTTTACGATAATTTATCCGGGCAACTGGTTAGTTTTGAAAGCGACAATTACAAATCAATTTTTTTAGCCTTGGCCATACGTGATGCCGATAAAGCCCCAGAGCATCTAAGCATTTTATTCGACTCATTGTTAACCTTTAAAAGCGGCAATGTGTACACCTTTCAGCAGGGTGAAGAAAAGGCCATGTTCAGTCCTTTGTTTCAAGAAAAAATGGCCTGTGCAGCCATCCATGAAAAATACATTGTGTTTGCGCAAAACATCGAAGACTTAAACCGTTTGTTGGAAGATTATGACAACAACCGCAAAATTGAATCGAATGAAAATTTTGTGAATTATAAAAACGAAAACTTTTTAAGCAATTACAATTACCTGGTGTATTATAGTCCGCGTGTATACAGCAAAGACATTAACAACTATTTAAATTTTAAGCATGTAAAAAACCACAGTACTTACGATAATTTAAAACATTTTTCGTTTGCGGTGTTAAATGGTAAAAATAGTTTTGATTTTAGAATGCAATTGTTGAACCAAGCCGAAAACAAGGCCAATGAGCAAAATGCATTGTGGACTTCAAATTTAGACACAACGGTTAGCAGCATGCCGGCGGCATTTGTGAACCATCACACCGGTGAAAATGAAATTGCGGTGCAGGATGACAAGGGCAATTTGTATTTACTCAATGCCAGAGGCGCCAAGTTGTGGCAGCGCCCCATTGGTGAAAAAATTATATCGCCCATTTACATGGTAGATGTTTTTCGCAACGACAAATTTCAATTGTTGTTTAATACCAAAAACCACATTTACCTGATTGACCGCAATGGTAAAGATGTGAGCGGATTCCCGGCCAAATTGCCGCATCCGGCCACCTCGGCCCTAAGTTTGTTGGATTATAACAAGGATAAAAAATACCGCATGTTTGTGGCATGCAATAACAATGTGATTTACAATTTTAATGAGCAGGGCAAATTGCAAGAAGGCTTTGAACCTGTGAAAACCGAAAGCGAGGTAAAATTACCCATACAATATTTTAAGGTAGGCGCCAATGAATATTTGGTGGCGCTTGATGTAGAGGGCAAAATATACACCTTTGGCCGTAAGGGCCAAACTAAATTAGGTTTAAGAAACCGCACCATACGCGATTGTAAGGCCTTTCATTTAAATTCAACTGATGTGTTGGCCACCAGCAGTTTAATTTATTACGATGATAAAAACAGTTTAATCAACAAGGTAAATTTTAACGATAAAAAAGATGTGGTGAAACTTGATATTGAATCAATCACCGCCAATGCCACTTTTGATTTGGTGGATGATAACCGCGAGTACGATATGATTGTGGCCCAAGAAAAGAAATTGTATGTGTACGATTTAAACGGGGATTTGTTGCACGAATTAAAATCGGAGGCTGATATTGACGAGGCCAATTATTACAGCGACGAAACCAATACCATTTTTTCATTGTTTAATAAGGCCGATGCGGCATTGGAAGTACATGAACTTAAAAACCAAAATTTAAAAAACATCAAATCTTCGGGTTTGCCATTGATTTTAAATTTATTCAACGACAATAAAATTTATTTGATCCTCAGTTACGGCAACCAAATTTCTTGTGTGCCGGTGAATTGAGAAGGCCCGAAACTTATTGCGTGTAAGGAATTTTAATTTGAATAAAGTATTTATTCTTTTTAAAATAAGTGATAAAACCGTTTAAAGATAAGACCCTACTTTCGATTGAATTTAAACCAAAGCATTTATTTATTTTGCGTAGTTCGATGAGGTCATGATCAACAAGACCATTGCCGTTGTGCGAAAGATGAATGTTTAAATCATTTTTTGAAAACTGCATCAATAATTCAACACTTTTGGCATCACTATGTTTTAAAATGTTATTGAGCGATTCTTTTATGATTCGGTAAATAGATAAATTCATTTCAATTGGAAATTCAATACAAATACCTTCCACCATGAATTTAACACGGTTATCTTGTGAGGTTTTAAGCAATTCAATGTATTCATCAATGGCACTTTGTAACCCTAGTGTTTTAAGTGTAACCGGTATAATATTATTGTAAACATTTTTAAAACTGAGCATGCAGTTATCGATGAGATTGTTTGCCAATTTAATTTTATTGTCATCAATTTGCATGGGTAAAGCATCGCCTAAGTTAATTTTGAGTAATGTTAAATAAGTACCCAACTCATCGTGTAAATTGACAGTGAGATTTAACTTGGCTTCCTCTTCACCTTTAATTTGTGATTTAATTAATGCCACATGGTGTAGTGATTCTAATTCAAGTATGGCCTTTTTTTTCAAAAACAATTGTTGCTTAAAGTAATGAAAAACGTAAAGGATAATCAGAACAAAAAATGCAATGATGCCTGTACCGGCTAGAATATAATTCAACTTTGTGAAATTGTCTTGTGCTTCCATATACCAAAACTCAATAAAAGG
>JBAXXZ010000225.1:0-4545 GCA_037127575.1 Bacteroidota bacterium
AATCAAGCCAAACTTCGACATCAACAGTGGCACAAACCGTTACTTTTTGCAAAACATGTACTATTTGCAAATTCAAAAATGGCATGAATCTAATTTGTAAATGCAACAAAATTTCTAAAACGAGAATATTACCTACCATTTTTGGTGGTTATTAGTCAAGATTTAGACTTAAACATTTTACGGTGAATTTGTCGCTTGAAAAAATACAATGGCGGCAATTTAACCATTTGATTTCGGCGCGTATACTTTTCAGTCTCGAAATCATAATTAATTGGTTTAGGAATGGCAAACAGCTTTTGATAAAACAAATTTAAGATTGGTATATCGTAAAAGAAAAATGGTCCAAAAACAAAGGACATCAGACGTAAAAAAAGATAAAACAGCCTTTGAAAAAATGATTTGTTTTGCAATTCTCGATCAATGGCCCGTTCGCATTCTCGCATGTAGTCTTTACGAAATTCAACCGATTTTTGTTTGTTGTGGTGGTGCCTGAAACCAGCCAGTGTGGCCAATGTGGTGTGCAATTTGTAATTTCTGAAAAAGCGCGACCACAATTCCAAATCGCCAGCATATGAAAACGACAAATCCATCATTGATCCTGCCTTCTCCCAAACTTCTCTTTTCCAAAAGCTCGACTCTTGTTGTATAAATTGAAAATCGCGGGTATAAAACCTGTATTTCGACCAACGAGACCAAGGCAAACTAATCCTACTAATCATGCTGCCCTTGGCAGTGTATTCTCGCGGAATGCCCATCACCCATTTAACTTCTGGGAAAGTTTCAAAAATTTCAGCAACGGCAAAAAAAGCATTGGGTACATAAAAATCATCCGAACTAATCCATGCCATTATATCACCACTGCATTTATCAAAACCTTTTTGTACTGCATGATAGGAACCTTCGTCCTTTTCACTTTCCCAATAAGCCAATTGATTCGCGTACCGTTTAATAATTTCTACACTCCCGTCATTACTTCCGCCATCAATAATAATGTATTCTAAATTTGGGTAATTTTGATTCAGAACAGATAAAATGGTTTCTTCCAAATACTGTGCTTGGTTGTAGTTGATGGTAACAATGGATATTTTTGGCCAATTCTTCAATGTGTACTGAACAAAAATAGTATTAATTAAGGGATGATAAACATCTTTCTATTTTGAAATAAAAACAGCAACTTGCATCAGCATGTATCGAATAGCACATATTGTGAACCCTTTTGAAGCGGCGATTGAATCAGATTTAAATAGCGCTCAAAAAATCACCTTTGCCAGTATGTTGTATGCCAAGAAACAGGCATCTCATAAAATGCGTATTGATTTATTCAGCGCTCAGTTTGAAAGCGATGCCCATCTTGTTCCCGATGGTTTTGTTCAAACCAAAAACCTTGAAAGATCTGTTTTAAATCTTGACAATTTTTCTCAACCTATTCGATTGCCTTTAATTGCCGACATTTTAGAAAGATTGTACGAAGCCACAGATGCTGATTATCTCATCTATACGAACGTCGACATTGGCTTATATCCCAACTTTTACAATGCTGTAGCCACTTTTATTGAAAAGGGCTACGACAGTTTTATTATCAATCGTAGGCGTTTAAAAAATACTTTTCATTCAGTACAAGATTTGCCAAATATTTTTCAAGAAAAAGGTAAAAAACATCCGGGCTTCGATTGTTTTGTATTTCATCGTACACTATATCCTAAATTAAAATTGGAAGGCATTTGTATTGGTGTGCCTTTTATTGAGATCAGTTTCTCCCAAAATCTAATCGCCTTAAGTAAAAACTTTCACTTGTTTGATGAAGAAATACTCACCTTTCACATTGGGGAAGAGATTTTTAAAAAACGGATGCCAAAAGAATACTACCGTTACAACCGCAAAAAATACCATCTCATTGAACGCGTATTATTGCCTGGAATGAACATTAATAAATTCCCTTACCACCATCCTATTTTTTTTGTAAGATGCTTAAAATGGGCCATTCATCCCTGTTTTCCCATTCGACTGGTACTAAAATTAGAGTGGAAACAACTTAAAAATATTTTATTTTTGAATAACAGAATTAATTAATTCTCGTACACTTTCCTCTATCTCCAACTTAAATTGTGTATCCATTTTTTTTAAACTACTTTTCATTTCCTTGCTTGCCAATGCATAATCACTTGCCATTAAATCATAATAAGCATATGCTTGTTCTGAATTTGATTCTGATAAATGGTAGCCCAGAGCCAAATTAAATTGAATCACTTTCAAATTATTACGCATAATTTTAGCTTTTAATTTCTGCAGCTTCAAGGTTTGAAAAGCAAAATCAATTAAAGTAAGCGTAGCCAATACCGGCACCAATGTGTTGGCAAATTCAGCGCGTCCAATAAAAATACCTGCTTCACCGC
Source organism: Bacteroidota bacterium (assembly GCA_037127575.1). Taxonomy (GTDB): domain Bacteria; phylum Bacteroidota; class Bacteroidia; order B-17B0; family Aurantibacillaceae; genus Aurantibacillus. The sequence continues at coordinate 2,394 of JBAXXZ010000225.1, forward strand.
TAGCGTTTTGCCAATCAATTCCTTTCACATGTATTAATCCAAGTTTGCGGCCTTTGTATGAAATAATAAAATAAAAGTTACTTTTTTGGTCAATATTTTTAAACCATTCATTTTGTGCTTCCGGTTCAATGATTTTTTGGAAGTGCATGTAAGGGCGCACAAAGTCCGAGTTTCGCCAAATCCTCACCAATTCAAGATCATCCTCATTTAAGCTTTCTAAAACAATGCCATAAGAATGAATTTTCATTACATTTTAATTTTAATGGCGTAATGTGGCTTTTTTACACGGGCGGCATAAATCCGATTCAGGTAAATACCCATGATACTGATAGATGCAAGAATGAGTGAAATGGCGATTACAATTAAAGACAAAAAGCCCAATCCCTCACCAAAAACATAGTGCTTATAAATATAAAACATGGCCAATGAAAAGGCACCAATTGATGAGAGGATACAAACCACAATCATAAATTTTAAAGGCAATGAAGTATAAAGAAACATCAGGCGAAATGAAATTAATATCAATTGCATTAAGCCATAACCCGACTTCCCCTCTTGCCTTGGGTTGCGCTCTACTTCAACAAATGCAGTATTGTAAGTGTACCAAGAAATAACTTGATTAATAAATAAATGATCTTGTGAATGATTGCGAATGTGGGCGGCCAAATTTGATGTTAACAACCGACATGATGACCCTACATTGGATCCACCTTCAGACTTGCTAAAGATTTGCTTAATAAGTCGCGATCCTAAATTTCTAAACCAAGAACCCGTTTTTTCGTTGTACACACCATAAATGATATCGGCATTTTTTTCAACTTGGCAGGCCACGAGTTTTTTAAATTCAGAGGGTTCAACTTGTAAATCGTCATCCATGGTGCAAACAAATCGTCCTTTGGCTTCATCGATGCCACAGAGGGTTGCACCATTTTGTCCGAAATTTTTAGTAAGTTTAATTAAAACAATGTGATCAGGATGGTTTTTTTTTAGTCGCAGTAATTCTTGCCAGCTTTCATTCGATCCATTGTCTTCAACAAATAAAACCTCAAAACTGCCATTTAAATCCCGCATTAAATTTTGAATTCCCAAAAATAAAGGCTCCAAGCTTGCAAGGCTTTTATATACCGGTATCACAAACGAATAGTCGATTTCCTTCATGCTAATTCAATTAAATCAGGGCAAACAATTCCTTTAAAGTTACAGATTACGGAAGCAATTGACAAACCAACACCAAAACCGCAAAGCAACATTTTTGCATCAGGCAGCATTTCTTGTTTTTTAAGTTCGGTTACCAAGGTTAAGGGAATGGTTGCTCCGCTAGTGTTTCCAAAATATTTGAGCGAACTCGGTACTTTTAAAGGATCAATTTGTAATTTTTCGGTGATGGATTGTAATATAATTTTATTGGCTTGATGAAACACAAAATAATCGATGGCGGCCTTGTCTTCACCCGACAATTTTATAAGCTCGTGCACATGAGGAGCCACTTGTCCAATACTAAAAGCAAATACTTCCATGCCCTTCATACTGAGTTGCATTTCGCTTTGTAATATCTGTTGGTCTGTTTCATTTTGTTTCGCTTGATTTTCCTTTATTTGTCGAGCCCCCCCATTTTTTACAATAATGGCCTCATAGTCGGCACCATAAGAACTAGTGTGAAAAAACATTGGTTCAGCACTTGGATCAAATTCAATGGCGGTGGCCGTTCCCGCATCTGAAAAAATAGGCAATAAACGCATGTCGCTTGGTGAAACATATTGTGTAATGGTATCCCCAACAAGTAAAAGTCCCTTTTTTAATCCGCTTGAACACATCAATGCACTAATTAAAGAGAGTCCATAAACATAACCGGCGCAACCTTGGTTTAGGTCAAACGCCAAACACGACTTGGATAAGCCTAATCGGCTAAGAATATTTGTACTTGTGCCGGGTAAAATATAATCCGGTGTTTGCGTGACAAAAAAAACAACATCTATTGACGATTTTTCCCAATTTAATGCCGTCATTAACTTTTCAGCGGCAGCAACACATAAATCGGATGCGCATGTATTTGTATTTGCCACCCGCCTTTCTTCAATCCCAATGGCATCAATTAATCGATCGCTGGCCTCAGCATCATTTTTATTCAGTGCACGGTTTGATACAATATTAG
>JBAXXZ010000226.1:0-4542 GCA_037127575.1 Bacteroidota bacterium
ATCCTATAGTCAAACCCAAAGTGGGGCTTATGCCTTGGCATTGGGCGAAACTGCAGGAAGCAGAAGATTACCAATCATCATTGGCGGATTCGAAGCGCAGGCCATTGCCATTGAGCTTGAAAAGATGAGCCCTAGCCGGCCACTCACCCACGATTTGTTTAAAGCATTTGCTCAAACATTTGAAATCAACATTAAAGAAGTTTTGATTTATAATTTGGTGGAAGGTATTTTCTACGCCAAATTAATTTGCAGCAATGCTGATAAGGAAGTTGAAATTGATGCCCGCACAAGCGATGCAATTGCTTTAGCTGTGCGATTTAATTGCGACATTTATACTTACGAATTTATTTTAAAAAGCGCCGGCATTGTGTTAGATGATGAAGCCGAAAACAATCCGCTACCTGCCAAAGGACCTGTGACGAATCCAATTCATGAAGAGTCAAGCCCGGCACGCGAAAACGATGAATTTAAGGACAAAAGCACAGAAGAATTAAAAAACATGCTTCAAGTGGCTTTGGATGATGAAAAGTACGAAATGGCCTCAAAAATAAGGGATGAATTAAATCAAAGAAAAAAATCTTAAGCTTAGAGTTGTTTTTCTAAGTCCTTTAACTCCTGCACTTTTTCAATATATCCCAACTTTTCGTACGAAAAAATCAAATTATTTAAACAACGTTTAATGATTTCGATATTGCTGCAAGGCAAGTAATACTTTGGTTCCGGCTCTAAATTAAGTTGTTTTAAAAATTGATCGATGTCTTTTTGGTTAAACATTAAGCCTTTGCTGAATGGATTAATGTAAAACAAGATGTTATTGGAAAGTGTTTTGTTGTTGACATCAATTAAATTGGCGTAATCATTTAAGTATGCCAAAACAAAATGTTGCGGTAAATTAATTCCATAAACGGGAACATCCAATTCTTTACAAATTAACATGTAAATCACACTCAACATTAAAGGATTCCCCTTTTTGTTTTCAAGCACATGGTTGATAAAAGAATTTTGTGGTGCATGGTAATTGGTAATGTTACCGCTAAACATGTGCACTTCAAATAAAATATGGTTGATGATTTTTATCTTTTCAAGCGCTGTTAAATCTTCGTGCAATTCCAACCAAACATCTTGTTTAATTTGTTGTAAAATGCGTTTGATTTTATTTTCATCCAAATCAGGATATTGATAGCGGGATAAAATTAATATCCCTTTTAATAAATCATCCTGTTCTTCATTAGCCCAGTATTTTAGCGCCTTTTGAAGTGTTTCAAATTGTATGGTATGAATAATTAATTCGATGCGCTTTTGCATAATAGCATCAAAACTATTTTCCCATGCGGTTTCGAGATGCGGTATTGCAGGCGGACCCAGACTCACAAAACGATTTTTTACTTGGTCATAAATCACTTCATCGGGATCATCTAACAAAGTAATTAATGCAATTACCTCCTTGAGACTCATTTCTGTTTTACGTTTAGTTGCCATCGAAAGCAAAAATATGCTTAAGTGGCCCCCATTTTTTTAATGAAAAAGTAAATTCTTAACAAAAACCATGTTTATTGATATAAACATTCATTTATTAATAAAATGCCTTTTTTCACTTTAAGTAAATTATTTTACTTGCTAAAAATTAGGCAATTACAAAATGAGTTTCGGACATAACCATTTTTGGTTGAAGCAGATAGATGACAAAAAATACCAATTTTATTTTTTAATCAGCTTGTAAAAACGGGTATTTATAGTCTGTTGCAGGCACAAAGGTTTCTTTAATGGTGCGAGGCGACACCCACCTTAGTAGGTTAATTTTTGCGCCGGCCTTATCGTTGGTGCCACTACCTCTAGCTCCGCCAAAGGGTTGCTGACCAACTACAGCACCTGTACATTTATCATTGATGTAAAAATTACCTGCAGCATTGCTTAATTTTTGTGTGGCCAATTCAATGGCATAACGGTCTTGGGCCAAAATGGCGCCTGTTAAAGCATAATTGGAAGTTTGATCTACCAAATCAAGTGTTTCTTCAAATTTATCGGCATCGTAAACAAACACCGTTAATACAGGGCCAAAAAGTTCTTCACACATGGTGATGTATTTTGGATTTTTTGTAAGAATCACGGTAGGCTCAATAAAATAACCTTTCGATTTATCATAATTACCACCGGCTATTATTTCTACTTCACTGTCTTTTTTAGCAGCATCGATGTACTTGGCCAATTTATTAAAACTTTTTTCGTCAATAACGGCATTGATAAAATTGGTGAAATCTTCTGTAGGTCCCATTTTCATGGTTTTCAAGTCGGCAAGTAACAGTGTTTTTGTTTCTTCCCACAAATTACTAGGAACATAAACCCTAGAAGCAGCGGAACATTTTTGGCCTTGGTATTCGAAACTGCCTCTTGAAATGGCAACAGATACTTCTTTTGGTTTGGCTGAAGAGTGGGCTAAAATAAAATCTTTACCGCCGGTTTCACCAACAATACGTGGATAAGAACGGTACTTATGGATGTTATTGCCAATTGTTTGCCAAATACTCTGAAACACTTCGGTACTGCCTGTAAAGTGAATCCCGGCAAAATCTCTGTGATTAAAAATAACGTCTGCAGCATCCGGTCCACTTGGATAAATTAAATTAATCACACCATCAGGCACTCCTGCTTCTTGAAACACTTCCATTAAAACATTTGCGCTGTATACTTGGGTATTACTTGGTTTCCATACTACAACGTTTCCCATCATGGCGCAACTACTTGGCAAATTTCCCGCAATGGCAGTAAAATTAAAAGGCGTTAAAGCATATATAAATCCTTCCAATGGCCTCCACTCTATTCTATTCCAAATGCCTGTAGAGAGATAGGTTGATCGGCATAAATTTCGGTCATGTATTGAACATTAAAACGAAGAAAATCGATTATTTCGCAGGCGCTGTCAATTTCAGCCTGAAAAGCGTTTTTACTTTGGCCCAACATGGTGGCCGCATTCAATTTAGCCCTGTATGGACCCGCTATTAATTCAGCCGCTTTTAAGAAAATCGCAGCACGTTGTTCCCAAGCCAGATTGGCCCAATTGGTTTTGGCTGCCAATGCCGCGTCAATGGCCATTTGTATGTGGCTTTTGTTGCTTTTATAATAATATCCTAAAGTATGTTGATGATCATGCGGTGGGGCAAGACGGATTTTTTCCTGACTTTTCACTCTTTCCTTACCAATATACATTGGAATTTCAATTTCTTGGCTTCTTAAGTTTTTTAGCATTGCTTGTAACTCTTTGCGTTCAGAGCTTCCCGAAGCGTAGCTTTTGATAGGTTCATTAACAGCGATTGGTGTTTTAAAAAATCCTTTAAGCATAATTTTTTTAAAATTAGATTGGCAAAGATATTTATTTTAGTAGCACCAAGACTGAAAAAAGCATTTTCCTTGGCTGATTACCGTCATGCATTTAAAGTCGCAATACAACAAAAAACCATTAAAGAACTGAAAATGTGCTATTTGGTTTGTTTTTTTTTATTAAATTCGTCTTTCTTCTGATTAAAATTTTAAAATGGCAAAACGAATGCGCAGTATTAAATTATTTCTTGTTTTATTTATAGGTTTACAATCTATTCAAGGTTGGGCACAATGTGGGCTAAATGCTTATATTGGTGTTATTCCACCAAGTAGCGGAACTACTTTTAATACATATTTTAATTATGGGCCGGGTTACTATTTTGCCTTTCCTGTTTTAAACGGAGGAAGTTATGCAGTTAGCACTTGTGGCGCCAGTATCGATACACAATTGTCAGGTTGGGATCCCTCAGCTACTTCTGTGGTATTTTTCAACGATGATAACGGACCTCTATGTTCAGGCTCTAATGCATCAGTGGATAATTACGTTCCAAATTTCACCAATTACATGTACGTTCAAGTGTCGCAGTATTATTGTAATCCGGGCGGTTCTGCTTCAATCAATTTGTATGTTAGGCAAAATGATAATATTGTATTTACGTCGTCAGGTGCTTCTATGTGCTCGGGACAAACCAGGGCTTTAAGTGCAACACCAGCAAATGTTGGTAGTACGCCCGGTGGTTATGGCAATCCCGGCACTTTTTCGGGTACTGGGGTTTCAGGTAATGTTTTTACAGCGCCGATGGTTGCATCGCCAACCAATTTCACAATAACCTACACTTTTGGCTACGTTTCGCATCAGCAAATCATTACTGTTAATCCTCTACCAACTGTATCAGGCTCGGCAGGCAGTGCAGTGGTTTGCTTCGGATCAAGCACTACTTTAAATGGTAGCGGTGCCAGCACTTATGCTTGGACCGGAGGAGTCACTAATGGAGTACCATTTTCACCATCAAGCTCAGGCACTTATTCAGTCACAGGAACAAGTGCAGCAGGTTGCACAAGTAGTAATGTGGCCGCAGTTTTTATAACGGTTAATGCTTTACCGACGCTTACCGCGTCAACAATTAACTCAGTATGTGCAGGCAATACAATTAACATTACGGCGGGTGGTGCATCCAACATCAATTGGTATACCACTTCAACCGGCGGCACCGCAGTATATAGCAC
>JBAXXZ010000227.1:0-4507 GCA_037127575.1 Bacteroidota bacterium
ATCATGAACTCGTCAATACAATTGTCCATCACCTCTTTTAATAACACATAAATGCCATCATCGAAAGCGCTGCCATCACCCAATTTACCGATGTACATCCCCGGGCGGGTACGAATGTGTTCTTTCCAATCGAGTGAACGTATATTGTCTTCTGTATAATTTGATTTTGCCATCCTAAATAATTAATAATTAAAAATTGATAATTAAAAATGGCGAACTAAATTTTTAATTTTTAATTCGCCATTTTTAATTGCTTATCTGCCGTCTCCGTCAAACAAATTACCCAAACCGCCTAAAATGCTACCTTCTTCTTTTCTGCCGCCACTGCCGTATGCCAAAATTCTTCCGGCCAAACGACTAATTGGTAATGTTTGAATCCATACCTTACCCGGACCGCGTAATGCTGCGTAAAACACACCTTCGCCGCCAAACAAAGTATTTTTAATACCACCTATAAATTGTATGTCGTAATCAACCGTGTTGGTAAAGGCAACAATACAGCCGGTATCTACTTTTAATAATTCGCCGGGATGCAAATCTTTTTCAATCACATGCCCACCGCTGTGTACGAAGGCCATGCCATCACCTTCGAGTTTTTGCATGATAAAACCTTCACCGCCGAATAAGCCGGTGCCAAGTTTCTTTTGAAATTCAATACCAATAGAAACACCTTTTGCGGCGCATAAAAAACTATCTTTTTGACAAATAATTTTTTCGCCCAACACCGATAAATCCATTGGGATAATTTTACCTGAATATGGCGCGGCAAAAGTAACTCGGCGTCGGTCGTTCGACACATTGGTATAAATAGTCATGAATAAATTTTCACCGGTTAACATACGTTTACCCGCCGAAAAAAGTTTATTCATAAATCCGGTTTGGTTACCGTCACCAAATAAGGTTTGCATTTGAATGCCGTCGTTCATCATCATAAAACTGCCCGGCTCTGCAATCACTGCTTCTTGTGGATCAAGTTCCACTTCCACACATTGCATCTCTTCACCAAAAAGTTTGTAATCGATTTCGTGATTTTTCATTTTTATTAGTTAATAGGGATTAGTTATAGGTTTGGTTTAAACATTAAATCTAAAATGCATCACATCTCCATCGTTCACCACATATTCTTTTCCTTCAATGCGTAATTTACCCACTTCTCTGCAAGCGGCTTCTGAACCCAAAGTGATAAAATCATTGTAGGCAATTACTTCCGCTTTAATAAATCCTTTTTCAAAATCGGTATGAATTACACCCGCTGCCTGCGGTGCCTTCATGCCTTTGGTGATGGTCCAAGCCCTCACCTCTTTTACACCGGCAGTAAAATATGTTTCGAGATGCAATAGTTTATAAGCCGATTTAATTAATTTATTTACGCCGGGCTCATCCAAACCCATTTCGCCTAAAAACATTTGTTTCTCTTCGTAAGTTTCAAGTGAAGCAATTTCACTTTCCATTTGCGCGGTAATGACCAATATTTCTGCGTTTTCGTTTTTCACTGCTTCTCGCACTGCATCCGTATGCTTGTTACCTGTTTTTGCAGAGGCTTCATCCACATTACACACATACATCATCGGTTTAATGGTGAGCAAATGTAAATCGGCAACAAAAGGTATTTCATTGTCTTCCAAACTAGCTGCTCTGGCCGATTGTCCGGATTCCAAAGCAGTTTTCACTTTCATCAAAGCATTGTATGTTTTAACGGCTTCCTTGTCTGTACCGGTTTTCGCCAACTTCTCATACTTTTTTATTTTGGCTTCAACACTTTCTAAATCTTTTAATTGTAATTCGGTGTCGATAATTTCCTTGTCTTTAACAGGATTTACCTTTCCGTCAACATGCACCACATTGTCATCATCAAAACAACGCAACACATGCAAAATGGCATTACACTCGCGGATATTGCCTAAAAATTTGTTACCCAAACCTTCGCCTTTGCTGGCGCCTTTTACAAGACCGGCGATGTCAACGATTTCAACGGTGGTGGGAACAATATTGATGGGCTTCACCAATTCCGATAACTTGGTCATCCTTTCGTCAGGCACGGTAATGGTGCCAACATTGGGGTCGATTGTACAAAAAGGAAAATTAGCCGCTTGGGCCTTTGCATTACTTAAACAATTAAAAAGAGTGGATTTTCCAACATTCGGTAAACCAACTATTCCACATTTTAGAGCCATAAATAAAATATTAATATTAAAACGTGCAAATATACTAATATGCCCCGCGAATAGGAATAGGCAACCCATAAAGCAAATCATAGTTTTTAACATCAACTAATTATTATCAACATTCATTCCTCAGCCACAAATCAAATACTACTTTTACCGCAAATAGCAAGCAATGCAGGATATTAGCGAATTAAAAAATTTATGTACCCAAGTTAGAAGAGACATTGTGAGAATGGTTCATGCCGTGAGTTCAGGGCATCCGGGCGGTTCATTGGGTTGCGTGGAGTACTTTGTAGCCCTTTACAAAAACGTACTAAAATACGATTCTTCACATTTTACCATGGATGGCAAAAATGAAGATTTATTTTTCCTCAGCAACGGGCATATCAGTCCGGTATACTACAGCGTGCTGGCTCGTAGCGGTTATTTTCCGGTGAGCGAATTGGCCACTTTTCGCAAATTAAACACACGTTTACAAGGGCACCCTACCACCCACGATCATTTACCGGGTGTGCGCATTGCCAGCGGTTCGTTGGGACAAGGCATGAGCGTGTCGATAGGCGCGGCTTTGGCAAAAAAATTAAACCACGATAATGCCATCGTATACAGTTTGCACGGCGATGGTGAATTACAAGAAGGTCAAATTTGGGAAGCTGCACTTTATGCCAGCGCCAATAAAATAGACAATTATATTGCCACCGTGGATTATAACGGCCGTCAGATTGACGGAGATGTTGAAAATGTGCTTTCTTTGGGCAACCTCAAAGCCAAGTTTGAAGCTTTCGGCTGGCAGGTAATTGAAAATGCACATGGCAACGATTTACAAAAAGTGATTGATTCATTGAATCATGCAAAAACACACATCGGTAAAGGCAAACCCATCATCATTTTAATGAAAACCGAAATGGGCCAAGGTATCGACTACATGATGGGCACCCACAAATGGCATGGCTCGGCACCAAACGATGAGCAATTAAAAAAAGCCCTCGATCAACTGCCGGTAACGGCGGGGGATTATTAGAAATTAAAAATTATGAATTAATAATTAGTGTTGAAGCCTTAAACCTTGCGATTTAATATTCTAAAAAAAATAAACACGCTTATTATTCGTAAAACACTTTGGTTTTCGTTAATTTTTAATTCTTCATTTTTAATTCTTCATTCCCAAACAACCAACCGCATCCTCTTCATATTCGATGATTCCTACAGCATGTATGCACCGTGGAACAGCAATGTAAAAATTGAAGTGGCCAAAAAGGTGATGGGGGATTTTCTTGATAGTTTAAAAAACGAGCCAAATCTCGAATTGGCCTTGCGTTGTTATGGCCACACCACTTTTTTTAAACCCGATCGCAATTGCAAAGACAGCAAACTCGAAGTGCCTTTTGCTGATGCCAAAAGTAATTCGGTTAAAATAAAGCAACGCATTCAAAAGCTTGAACCGCTTGGCACCACGCCTATTGCCTACTCATTGGGTGAAAGCGCCAACGATTTTCCACCCTGCACCAATTGCCGTAACATTGTGATTTTAATCACCGACGGCATCGAGGAATGCGGCGGCAATCCTTGTGAGGTGAGTGCCCAATTGCAAAAAAAAGGCATATTTTTAAGGCCCTTTGTGATTGGTGTGGGACTGGACACCAAGTTTGCGGATGTGTTTGCTTGCATGGGTAAATACTACGACGTAAGCAATGAAGCCAATTTTGCCGATGTACTAAAACGGGTGATCACCGAAGCCATTAACCAATCCACCATTGAAGTGGATTTGCTCGACATTTTTAAAAAACCCACTGAAACCGATGTCGACATGACCTTTTACGAAGCGGGCACCAACAAAGTTAAATACAATTATTTACACACCATTAACAACCGTGGTAATCCCGATACCTTGGTGCTGGATCCGGCCATACACTACGATTTGGTGGTGCATACCATTCCAACGGTGGAGAAAAAAAATATCGACATTATTAAAGGCAAACACAATGTGATTCCACTCGATGCCCCGCAAGGTGCACTACGTTTGGATATTGACGGCTCTTCCAACAAGTATTTCCCCACCACCATTGTGCGCAAAAGTGGCGAGATGAAAACTTTGAACGTACAAGAATTCGGCAAAAGTGAAAAATACATTGTGGGTAAATACGATCTCGAAATTTTAACCTTGCCCCGCATTTATGTAAAGGATGTTGAAATAAAACAAAGCAGCACCAATTCGTTGCGTATATCTGCCAGTGGCAACATTTTATTTAGCAAGTCGGTAAGCGGCTATGGCAGTGTTTACAACGACGATGGCAAACAAGTCACCTGGGTGTGTAACCTCAACAAAAATTTACAAAGCGAAA
>JBAXXZ010000228.1:0-4507 GCA_037127575.1 Bacteroidota bacterium
GATTTAACCATTGAATTTTTCTCGGAGCACCGAAAGATTTTTCGCTGAAGGCCTTTTCAAGAATCTTTTGATACATCTCCACTGAAAAAGTTTCCAAGTAGATTCTATCCATATTTGATCTTTGGGCAGATAGATTACTGTCGGTGAATAACTTAATAATTTCTGAAGCAATTTCTTCGGGTTCATTACTGGATAAAAAACCTACTCCCAGCCCATTTTCCTTCAAAAATATATTTAAAGATGAATTTTCAGGCGAAATAACGAATAGATTTTTCGCACTTGATAAGTATGTCGAAAGTTTTGACGGAAATGCTTGTGAAGTGAGAATATCATGATTGAATGTGTAGGGTAGGAAGGCCACATCCGCGTTGGCAATTGCCAAGCTTGCTTCCTCAACGGTTACGGGTGGTGAAACAAATATTCTTCCTTTATGCTTTGTTAATGTAGGCAATGCCAATTTAACATTTTCAACGCCTTCTTTGGCAACTATTTCAAATATTATTTCCTTGCCATTCAATTTAAAATCTAACAATGCCAAAGCTTCAATGAATGAATGAATGACATCTGAAGAATAGATGCTGCCAGTAAAAATGAATTTGACTTTGTTTTCTTTATTGTACTCAGAATTGTGAAAATCTTGAAATAATTTATTGCTACTATGTATCTTGCTTGAAGGATAGGACACATAAATAGCGTCTTCCTTAATTTCCGACCTTGCTAAAATTGCCTTTTTCATACCTTCAGACGGTACTAAAATATTTGTATTTGCGCGTGATTCAATTTTACGTAAAGCAAACAACAATTTATTTTCTTGATGTTTTGAAATATTGTAATTTTTAACATGCCATTGATACGGATCCCAGTATTGAATACGGGCAAAACTCCAAAATTAAGCTCCGAAACTAGCCTTGGCATTATTTGACCTTGTAAAAATATTAATACTTTGTCGTAGTTCAAATTTACCAATTGTTTTTCAATTAATTCTTTATTTTTCTTAATCCACGGTTTTATCATGAAATACTCAATTAAATAGCCAGAGACAGCACGGGTGAATGACCCTTTGAAATTCGGTTGTCGTTCTGCCATTTTAGATCTAACTTTTAATGTGCTTTCCGAAGGCAATTGGAATGTATAAGGGAATGGAAACGAATTAAAAACAATTAAATCAATTTCAAAATTGGAGTACAGGTATTGAAACATTTCTTTCATGACAGCACCACCAGCAAAAAACTCTGCTGGTCCATGATCACCGATTACCAAAATTTTTTTCATGCTAATTCCCTTGTCTAAAAGTCAAGTTAATCTCTCGATTGTATTCTTATTTGGTGCAATTTTTTAATTCACCGGCTGGTGAATTTAGGAAATCTTTATAATTCAAAAAACGGAAAACACTATTGCGCAAAGCCTCTGAACCCATTTTAACTGCGCTTAAAATATATTTGTTTTGGCGAAGCATTTCAAACTTATCCGAACTAGTCCATAAAAGGGAGCTTATTCTCCGATATAGAACATCCAGTAATTCATCATCGCCATTTGAAAGCATTTCTACCTTAGAAACCCAAGCCATTAAATTTGTTAAATTCTCCGGTCCTAAGTTTTCGTTAAAAGTATTTGGGAAAACAAGCCCAGTGCCAATTTTTGGATTTAGATTTGGTAGTCCCAATTTACTATTTAGCTCTTGCCAATATTTTGAAATCTCATCGTTCATCATTTTCTTACTTTTAGTGCGTTGATTTCTGTGAATCCTGTACGCGTATAGGGGTGTTGGAATAACTGCAACAGATTTAGAATTTAGTATTTTGGTTCCCAGTGCCCAATCTGAGCCGTTCCCTAAATTTGGAAACTTGACACAACTCACCCAAAAGTCGCTTGTGGATAACCAAGAAGCATTAGCATATTGTGAAGAAAAAAGTTGTAAAATATCAGTAAATTCGGATTTTAGATATTGACCCCCTACAGGATATTGGAACACATTTTTCCCAGCAAATTTTCTCATGCCCGTAACTGACAGATTTTTAGACATCAATTTTAGGCTATTGATTTGCTCAATGAAACGACGCGGGTGCACGAGGTCATCTGAATTCATCAAAGCAACATATGTAGTGTTTATAAATGGGATTGCTTCATTTATCGCTTTTTCGTATCCAATTCCACCTGTGGACATGGTAGTACATTTTATCTTTTGTTCTCGATTCTTTCGGTCGTCAATTAGTATTAGGTTTATTTTAACCTCTTCGCTTTCGTAAATTGAACTCAAGGCTAGTTTTAAAAAGTGATCATCTTTATGAAAAGGTAACACAACGTCTAGTTCGATTTTAATCGCAGTGTCCCTCGACTAAATCTATTATTGTCGGAATTGTTTGAAACCCACCTAAACTCCAGAGTGAATTATTAAGTTGGGGATTTAATGTGGCCAAACTACGGTCCACATTATATTTGTCCTGAATTTTTCTGATAATTAAATCATCTCTACCAAACCTTATTTTGAATAAGGATAGCAATTCGAATTTTGTTAACTTTCCTAAAGGCAAAAAGTGTTGGACCCCATTCCAAGTTTGACCTACCTCAATTGCACCAACGATTACTTTTGCCAATGAGTTCGCCGTAACGCCGTTCCAAATGTGGTTATCATAACCATCTATTTCCCCCATATTTGGTTGGGACAAAAACCACTCTAACAGGGATACCCCTTTATTTTTTCCTTTTCCGACAACCGATGTCCTAAGCCAAGACGTATTAGGCGTTAGTTCCTCACACATAATCTTTGTAGCAGCATAGAAATCCGACCCATCTTTCGGACTATTTTCAACATATCCACCTTTCGCCCCACTAAAGACACAATCGGTTGCAATGCTGATGACATCAATATTAAGTTTTCCCGCTATCTGATCCAGGTAAACTGGAAAAACAGAATTAACAATAAGTGCTTCTTGTTTTGAAGCAAGATTTCCTATTTTTTGCCTTACAATTCCTGCCAGATTGATGATCAGGTCTGGTTCAAAAGCAGAAATTATATTGTTCACACCCCCCTCATTGATGCCGCAAGTAGATTGTGACATCAAATCTAATTCCTTGCGCGAAGGAGAATTGATTTCAAAATTCGAGTTTTGGAGGGCTCGCAATAAAGAACTTCCGATCATTCCGGAAGATCCAAACAATAGGACTTTTTTTGAAATTTTCTTTGCTTCCCTCCTCTTAGAAACTCACCTGAATGACTTTACAGGAATAGTATACGCGAGAGCTATTTCATACATTCAAAAAATTAAAATGCGTCAGGAGCTTAAATAGGTAAAATTTCGCTATGAGGCATGATTTTAGATCAGCCCACGCTTAATTACCTTCATGATTAAATTTAAAATTAATTTGGCTGCAAATTTAATACGGGTTAATAATACTTTGCCGAGTCTATCCAACCCCGATGAAAGAATGAATATTGATTGAGTGAATTTCCAATCCTTAAATCGGAAAAAAAGAATGTGAAATTCTCTTCTAAGCCAAATTTTTTTCAATTCATCTTTTCGCGCGCCGCCAAAATAATTCGCATTTATTTTTTGGAAACTAACATGGGGCAATTTCGCAGAACTAGACACTATTTCAAAGTAATTGTAAAAGGGAGTTTCGTAAAAAATTTCAAAGCGGGGTGCAATCCAAGGTTTGGGGCCGGTATAATGAAGCATTTTAGGTAGGTGTATTGTTAATGGCCAATTCCGATCAGTGGCATAATTGAACTTTGGGTGAAGAAACTTGTTTTCAATTTCATTTTTTTTGAAATATTGGTTCAAGTAGCCCTGATCACCACCGTCATAACTAAAAATTTTTGATGCTGTCTGCTCAATCAGGGAATCATAACTTAGTTCATTTAGCAAATTTCGATTAGCGAGAAACATCCCTGTATTAAAAACTTTTTTTGCCATTAAATCATATGTTTTTAAAGATTTTCTATAATATTTTGAACAAGCATAATCTCGCACAGCCCAAAAATTATGAGAGTTATATTTACTCGAACTCAATTCTTCAATTTCCCCAAGGCACAACATGTCTGCATCGAAAAAAATTATACGATCACTCGTAGATTCTTCAAAAAATCTAAAAACTTGAAATTTGAGAAGAGTATTAGCAAATCTTCCCACATCAGTACTTGATTTTATATTGTGATTGGTGGTTGCTAATTGAAGTAATTTAACTCCCATACCTTCAAGAATTTCATCTGACCGCACTCCTGTTACAAGGCAAACTAGTTCAACGTTCGAAGAGAAGTAATTATTTTGCAGTAACGAATAAAAAAGCGCTCTAGCTCCAGGTAGGTAATCTGGTGTTGCTACAGTGAGAATTGTAATTCGCATTTAACCCCCATAAAAATTACTTTTGAGTAGGATGTGCTAAGGTGAATCAGTATTCCACGACAAACAAGAATTCAAAGGAAATCATAGATAATGAAACTTAAGGAGATGTTACTTAGTTACAGGCCCGTAAGGTCGCTCTTCAACTTGGCTGCGAGATACAATAT
>JBAXXZ010000229.1:0-4493 GCA_037127575.1 Bacteroidota bacterium
TCCTTGCCCTGGAGCACTATAACCTCTTCACGGTTTTTTAATTGTTGTTCTGCATTTTTTATTTGCGCCAAAAGCACCGCGTAACTTTCGTCGTTGGGGTCAATTTTTGCCAAGGCTTCACGCGAAATTTGAATGTTGTTTTTTAAATCTTCAATCGTTAAAAGTGTATCGGCATTTAACTTTACAATTAAATCGCTCACCATCATTTTGTTTTTAGAAACAACCGTATCACTCGTTTGCAATGAAGGCATTAAGGCCAGCGTACTTTGCCCCACCATAACCCTTTGTATTTGCGTGATGGGCTTCACTATGTTTAATACATTTTTTTTTGAAGAGTTGTTAATGAGTACCGTTTTGTCAAATAACAATTGATTGGATAACACCACATCTTCTACCCGCTTCTTATCTTGGTTACTCATTGCCACATAGCGTAACTCACCTTCTTGCTCAATGTATAATTCACCAACAGGATACAAATAAACATCTCCTTTTTTCAAAATAAATGAAACCGCCGGAAAATAGGTTTTAAGTCCGGCCGATCCATAATGTATATTCATTGAAATGCTGGAGTAATCTTTACTTTCAATTTTTAATTTATAATCACCCGGCTTTGAAAGTACAAATGAATAAGTGCCGGTAACATCTGTGTGCACTATAAGCGAGTTATCAGCGTCTTGAAGGCTCAATTTCGCGCCACTTACAGGTCCTTCAAAACTCACGTTTTTGCTGGCATTACGCAGTAACACCACTTTTTCGCTTAAAAAGCCAAACACATGACCTGAAACTGTTACACTTTGTGCATAAGCCCCTATGCACAACAAAGTAAAAATGAATGGGAGTAGATTTTTTTTCACAACAATGTATTTATACAAATATAATAGTTTGTTTCAAGCGTGCAATTCAACCAAATTTACGATTAAACGCCTTGCAGTAAATGATGTCGGTATTTATCCAAAATACTCGACTTGGATAAAAAACCAATGTAAGTATCACCGTCAACCACTGGTAAATTCCATTGACCTGATTCATCAAATTTTTGCATGATCATAAAAATGTCTTCTTTTACATCAATCACCACGCCGGGCTTTCGCATAATTTCTTTGGCAACCATTTTATCATATAAATCCGGATTGAACATTTCTTCTTTGATGTGATCCAATTGAATAATACCCAATAGTTTTTTATGGTTGTTTAATACCGGAAAAGTATTGCGTTTCGACTGCTTCACAATTTCGATCATCCGCCGCAAATTGGCATTAAAATGGATAGATGCAAAATCGGTTTCAATCATGGCCCTAACATTAATTTTACGCAAGGTACTTTTGTCTTTATCCTCAGAAATAACAGCCCCGCGCGCTTTCAGCTTTTTGATATCGAGCGAATCGGGACTAAAATAAGTAACGATAACGTAACTGATGGATGATACCAGCATCAAAGGAATGATTAATTCGTAACCTCCTGTGATTTCAGCGATCAAAAAGATGCCGGTTAAGGGTGCATGAAACACACCACTTAAAATGCCGGCCATGGCCACAATGGTAAAATTAGATCCTGGAAGTTGTATGCCAATTAAACTCAATAATTGTGCAAAAGCAAATCCCAAATAAGCCCCAACAAACAAGGATGGTGCAAAATTACCGCCATTACCCCCGCTGCCCAAAGTGATGCCCGTTGCAAGCACCTTTAAAAGCATAACTGCTACCACCAATAAAAACAATATCCATGGTTGTGTAACATGCTGAAACAATAAACTGTTTTTAAATAAATCGCCAATGTTATTTTCCGACAATGATTTAATGCTGCTGTATCCTTCGCCGTATAATGATGGAAAAAAAGCCAATAACAAAGCCAATGCAATGCCACCAATGAGCCATTTAGCAATGTTTGATTTTACAGCCTTAAAACGGTTTTCAATTTTTTCAAAAAAAGAGACGTAGTACAAAGAGATAAATCCGCATAACAAGCCTAGCAGCACATAAAATGGCACATTCTTGTAATTAAAGGGTTGTTTTAAACTAAAATACAACAAGCCATCCTCATTCAAAATAATTTTCGACAACAAAGCCCCTGAAGCCGCCGCAATTAATAATGGAATAAAGGCACTTAAACTGATGTCGACCAAAATCACCTCCAAGGCAAATAAAACACCTGCAATGGGTGCATTAAAAGCACCGGCTATACCACCTGCTGCTCCTGCGGCCAATAACATGGTGCGGTCTTTATAACTTAATTGGTATGTGCGGGCAAAATTTGAACCAATGGCCGCGCCTGTACTTACAATGGGAGATTCAATTCCCGAAGAGCCGCCAAAACCTACAGTTAAGGCGGTGGTGATCACATGCGAATACATTTGATAAAAAGGCAAAAAGCTACTTTTTTTGGCAATGGCAAATAGAATGTTGGAAGCCCCACGGTTTAAGTTTCCTTTAAAAAAATAAACTGTGATGATAATGGTAATGCCAATACCAATGAGCGGCAACAATAAATAAGTATATTTAAAATCAAACTCGAAAAAGAAGCCCTCCACCAAATACACCCTGATAAAATTAATGAAGGCCTTTAAAACAATGGCTGCCAAACCCGAACTCAATCCTACCATCACACTGGCAAATATGAGAAACTGCTTTTCGTTCGTTTTATCAAGCAACCAAGCGATTAACTTTTCAATGTAATTAAAGCGTTTAAGGTTATTCATCATTTTTTTTAATACATTAGCTTACGCCGAACAAATCCAAATATATCTGCCTTAAATTACGTAAAATTATTAAAAAAATTATTTTTGTCAATGCTACAATAGTTTGTAAAGAGTATTAGAATAAATGGCGTATTTTTACTTATAAAACCTTTTAATCATGAAAAATATATCTACCTTACTATTAGGCTTATACTCTAAAAGAAATTTAATTGTTGGTGTAATTATTTTATGTACTCTATCGAATTATTATCATGCACAAATTACCACTAGCCCTTACATCATTTATAATACTCTGAATTGCGATGCAGAAATTCACTGGAGAATAGTCGATAATTCCTTACCAGCGTGCCCGCCACTTTGTAATGGAAACAACATCATAATTCCCGGAAATAGCTCAATAAATATCAATTGCGCTGTACCAAATACTAGTTGTATTGAAGTTGTATTGTTAAAGCTCAAAGGTGTCGCTATTATTCCTAATCCATACGTGTCAGACAATGGTTCTTTTGGGTCTTGCATGTTCTCAGGTCCAACAAATGATTCTGGAATTATTCCATTGCCGGCTCAATTTGGCTGCGGTAGCTCAACCTGGTCAATTACATATACAGGATCTTCCACCACTATTGCCCTATAACACTGAATCATTCATAAAACGATGCTTTTTCGTATATTTTTAATTTCAGCATTTTGCCTTACAATTGTTTTTTACAATTCTCAAAACGAAACCAATAATTGGTATTTTGGCAACAAAGCAGCGCTTTCATTTTCTGTATCGCCGCCGGTGGCAATGGCCAATAGTAGTATGACAAGTGGCGAAGCATGCGCATCAATTTCTGATGCATCAGGCAATCTTTTATTTTACTCAAATGGGGTTAATGTTTGGAATAACAGTCACACCATCATGGCAAACGGCAGCGGTATTCTTGGCAATGCTTCCAGCACGCAAGGTGCATGCATTTTGAAATCGCCGACCGGAAATTCAATTTATTACTTGTTTACTTTAGACCAACTTGGACAAAGCAACGGCTTAAGATATTCTATCATTGACATGTCGTTATCGGCCGGACAAGGTTCGGTTACTTCTAAAAACAATTTAATTTACACACCAAGTTGCGAAAAAATAGCAGCGGTTAAACATTGTAACGGTCATGATATTTGGATTGTTACGCATGAATTCAATTCGGCTAACTTTAGATCATATTTATTGGATAACAGCGGTTTAGGTTCAAATCCTATTATCTCTAACATTGGCCCCATCATTGCAAACCCAAATGCCAGTGCAGGTTATTTAAAAGCTTCTCCAAATGGTAGAAAATTAGCAATGGTTGTACCCGGAAATGCCGCACCAAACGGCTCCGTTGTGACCTTCGATTTCGATAACACAAATGGGGTCGTATCAAATTTATTAACCCTGTTTACTAGCGAATTTATTTATGGCTGCGAATTTTCTCCTGACGGAACAAAACTCTATGCTTCTGATTTTGGACTAAACCAAATTTCACAATGGAATTTATGTGCAGGAAGTAATAACGCCATTGTAAATTCAATTTATACGGTAAGCACCGGAACTCAAGCTACAACTCAAGCGCCTTACGCCCTGCAATTGGCTAAAGACGGAAAAATATATTTTATTCATGGACCGACTTCATTATTAGGTGTATTGAATAACCCAAATAACATTGGCGCTGCTATTAATATTTCTTTAAGCAGCATAAGCATTGCCCCTAACACTTCCATGCTTGGACTTCCAACTTTTTTAAACAATTACAACTCAGCCTTAACAACTAATTCCTTTAGC
>JBAXXZ010000230.1:0-4480 GCA_037127575.1 Bacteroidota bacterium
CGGCTTATTGTTCGACAGCATTAAACAAATGCATTATGCTCCACCAAAAGTTGATGATGCTTTTAGTGAAAAAGTATTTGATTTATATATTCACACTGATTTCAATAAAAAATTTCTTTTAAAAAGTGACATTGACTTTTTGAGTAAATACAAACGTGATATTGATGATGAAATTAATTCGCAGAAGCAGGATTTTTTCAAAGCTGCCCAAGAGATTGTTAAAAATCGCATTATTGAAAAAGAGACTTGGAGCCGTGAAATACTCTCCAAACCGATGGATTATTCTACGGATGAAGAGTATGAAACCGATTACAAAAAATCGCCATATGCTGCTACTGAAGCCGATTTAAAAAAGGAGTGGCAAAAACGTTTGAAATTTGAAGTATTGTATCGTTTAGACGATATGTTAAATAAACAAGAGAAGGCAAAGGATAAAAAAGACACTAGTGTAAAGATTTTAAGTTTTGATTCATTAGAGGTTGATGCGCGCCGCAAAACTTTAAAAACACAAGAAGATTGGTTTAAGCGTTTGCGAAAAATTTCGGCACGTGACCGTTTTTCTGAGTATGCCAATGCCATTACCGGGGTTTATGATCCGCACACACAATACTTTGCGCCTAAAGAAAAAAAGCGATTCGATCAAACCATGAGTGGGCAATTTGAAGGCATTGGTGCGCGCTTACAACAGAAAGACGGTATTTTAAAAGTTAGTGATATTATTGTTGGGAGTCCGAGTCACAAACAAGGTGAATTAAAAGCAGGTGACGATATTATAAAGGTTGCCCAGGGAAGTGCAGAGCCGGTTGATATTACCAATATGGACATGGAAGAAGCGATTGATTTAATTAAGGGTAAAAAAGGTACTGAAGTAAGGCTTACGGTTAAAAAAACCGACAATAGCATGAAGGTGATTCCGATAATTAGAGATGTTATTGAAATTGAAGAAACCTTTGCCAAGAGCGCAATTCTTGAAAACAAGAACAAAATAGGATACATTTATTTACCCTCCTTTTACACTGATTTTTCAAGAACCGGTGCGCACCATTGCTCGGCCGATATGCGCAAAGAAATTGAAAAATTAAAAAAACAAAACATTAAGGGTTTGATTGTTGACTTACGTGATAACGGAGGCGGATCGTTGCAAGAAGTTGTGTTAATGGCCGGCTTATTTATTCCCAAAGGTCCGGTGGTACAAGTAAAAGGGAAAAACAATGCCATGAATGTGATGGAGGATACCAATCCTGAGGTGGTTTGGGATGGTCCTTTAACCATTATGATTAATCACAACAGTGCCAGTGCAAGTGAAATTTTGGCTGCAGCTATGCAAGATTATAAGCGAGCGGTGATTGTTGGAAATCCTAGTTTTGGTAAGGGAACAGTGCAATCTTTTATTGAATTAGATAATTATTTATTACCTCAATTTGATTCGATAAAGCCCATTGGTTCGGTAAAAATTACCCAACAAAAATTTTACCGCATAAATGGTGGTGCCACACAACTGAAAGGCGTTACGCCTGATGTGATGTTGCCTGATCCGTATGCTTTTATAGAAGTAGGAGAGAAAAACTTGGACAATCCAATGGCTTGGGACGAGATTAGCCGTGCTAATTATGTAGAGTATAATAATATCAATTACGCCAACATTATCAAAAACAGCAATAAGTACTTAAAAAGTGATGCCCCATTTATGTTAATTGAGGAGCAAGCCAAGGAAATTAAAGCCAAAAAAGACGACAGCAAGTACAATTTAAACATGGATAAATTTAGGGCTGAACAAAAGGCCTACCGCGAACAAAACAAAAAGTATGAAGATTTGAGAAAGGAAATCAAAGGCTTTTCGGCGGAAATTTTGAATGAAGATAAAGCCAGATTAAGTAACGACACGGCCAGATTGGGTAGGGAAAATCGTTGGGCAAAAAACATCGCCAAAGACATATACATTCATGAGGCGAGTAATGTGGTAAACGAAATCAAGAACTAGCCCAACACGAGAGGGATACAAGCTTATTCGATCAAAAAACAATTGAAAAGGAAAAAACATCACTTTTTAGACCTTTAAATGAAAAGGAAAAGACACAATAACCAACATTAAACAAATGTTTTTAACTATAAAAGATTGATATTTTTCGACGAACACATTTAAATAATAACTAAATTTATGCTGCTATTTTTTGCAGTATAACGTGAATTCATTTAGGTTTTTTAGTGTTTTTCTCCTCCTTGGCTTTTTTATCGTTGAACTGCATTCTCAAACTGTAGGTATTACAGCTCCGGTTGTTAGCACAAGTTATTGCGCAGGAGCCACAGTAAATGTTACCTATACCATTTCCGGAACTTTTTCAAACAGCCCAATCAATAACGATTTTCTGGTTCAGTTATCAGATGCCGGAGGAAGTTTCGCTAATAATCCTGAAACAATCGGTATTGCGACCAGTATCTTGGGGGGCAGTATTGTTTGCACTTTACCATCTACCCTATTAACATCAAATCTTTACCGATTTAGGGTAGCCAGCACAAACCCAACTGTTGTTAGCAATGATAACGGGGCCAATCTAACAGTATTTGCCATAACATTAAATGCCCCTACTTTGGGGCAAAGCAGTTACTGTCAGAACGAAAGTTTTACAGTGAGCTTTACACAATCGGGTTGCAATTTTGTTAATACGCCAAGCGTGAATGTTTATTCGGCCGAGTTATCGGACGCAGCTGGAAATTTCACGAATCCTGTTGTAATTGGCACGCGTACCGCAGTGACTTCCGGCACCATCAATTGTTTGATCCCGCCTGGTACCACAGCCGGCTCAGGGTATAGAATTCGCGTTTCAAGCTCAAACCCGACTTTGAGCAGTTTAGATAATGGCGCGAACATCACCATTGCGGCAACCGCAGGTACTCCAAGTATTTTTGGTAGTGGCGCCTGGAATGTTTATTGTTATACAGGGCAGAGTAATTATAGCACAGATTATCGGGGATTTTACACAGAAAATGCTCTAAATTTTAACACCACATCAAGGTGGGCAAATACAAGCAGTCCCAGCTCAGCCAACGCCACGGGTGGAAGCGCTTATCAAGGTTGTATTATTGGCACTACTGCATACTCATTTGTTTATAAACGCAGCAACATTCCATGCGGCTATTATCAAATTGATATTCCAAGCAGAAGAAATGAAGTTTATATTATCATCAATGGAACAACTGTGTATTCAAACACAGTTTGCTGTTCTGCGGTGACGAATGCATGGACCGGTGTAATCTTATCGAGCGACAACATTGAAATCAGATCCTCAAATCAAAGTCCGCAAGGTTTTTTAAATGTGACATTCACAAAATTAAATCAGGTTATCATGTCGACTCCTGTAACAATATGCGCAGGCAGTAATGCAAGCTTAACAGTGACCAATACCGGCACATTGCCTGTTACCTTTTCCTGGGCGCCAACCGCATCTGTAAGTCCTATCACGGGTTCATCGGTAATTGGCACACCAACCATTACCACTACTTACACTGCAACAGGCAGCATGAGTGCCTGTCCTATATTTAGCGGCAGTGTTTTGATAACAGTAAACGCGCTTCCTACTACCAATTCAAGTGTTTCAAGCACCGTTATTTGTAATGGCATCAACAATTCAACCATCACAGCAACAGGTGCAAATACCTACACATGGCTACCTGCAGCGGGTTTAAACACAACCGTTGGCAATGTTGTTATAGCAACACCAGCGATAACTACTGCCTACACTGTAACCGGATCGAACAATTGCGCAACGTTAAATGCAGTGAGGAATATTTCCGTTCAAACTATTCCTAGTTCGCCTACACCTACAGCATTTGGCAGTGCCGTTTGGAATGTATATTGTTACAACAGTTCAGCATTCACAACGCAATTGGGGTTTTACACTGAAAACAATTTAAGTTTCACCACCACCAGCAGATGGGCAGCCAATGCAAGTCCGAGTTCGGCGAATGCTACTTCAGGCACTTCATACACAGGTTGCACATTAACGAATGGCTCACACGGTACCATTCATAAACGAACGAATTTTTCTTGTGGCTATTACACGGTTAATTTTATTCATGATGATGTGGTAACATTGTTAGTGAATGGCACACAGGTATTTCAAAACACCAGTGCAGGTAATGATAATGCGGCGTGGACAGGGTTTTTAGGGCCGAGCACCGCACTCGAAATAAGGCATGCTAACACAAGTGGCTCAACCAGCTCTTTGGCAGTAAGTTTTGTAACTGTTTCAATTCCCGTAATGAGTCCGCCGGTAACCATATGTGCGGGTTCGAATACCACCTTAAAAGCGAATAACATTTCAGGTTTAAGTTATTCGTGGACACCAAGCACCAGTTTAAGCGCTACAACAGGCACTTCGGTTGTTTCGAATACTTCGGTGAATATTGAGTATACATGCACCGTAACTGATGCCGTGACTTCATGCACAGCAGCAAACACGATATCAATAACCATTAACAG
>JBAXXZ010000231.1:0-4478 GCA_037127575.1 Bacteroidota bacterium
GTAACCGGGCTGAGAAAAATCATACAATTTTTAATCAACATATTTATAAACGGAATTGCTAAATGGACAGTTAGATGTTCACAATTATATCGGATATAATTATCCGACATGGAGATTACGTTTATATTTGGAACATATAAATTATTTATGATTTTTAGCAAAGCATGCGAATACGGAATTAAGGCCACCATATATATTGCGCAACAATCATTAAATAATATGCGTCCTAATTTAAAAGACATTTCAAAGGAAATAGATTCGCCTTTAGCTTTTACGGCTAAAATTTTACAGCTATTGGTGAAAGGTAATGTGATTCAATCTGTGAAAGGTGCCAGCGGAGGATTTGAAGTAAACATAAAAAAAATGGGGAAGGTTAAACTGAAGGATATAGTAAAAGCCATCGACAAAGATTTTGATTACAAAATTTGTGTCTTGGGATTAAAAATATGTTCAGAAGTACGCCCTTGCCCGGTACACTATAAATACAAACACATAAAGGCCGAATTAAAAACCATGTTACAAAGCACCAATTTATTGGATTTGTCGGATGGATTAAAAGACGGTAAAACATGCTTACGATTCTAACTACTAAAACAATACACTATGCTTAACTTTAAACTCGATGAAGAATTTGTTAATTCTTACAAAGACATCAAGCCTGATTTTGGATTTAACGGGCTTGGGCAACTAACTTATTATCGCACCTATTCCCGATTGAAGGAAAATGGTCATAATGAACAGTGGTTCGAAACAGTCAGACGAGTTGTTGAAGGTGCATATACTTTGCAAAAAGAACACATCTTAAGTAATGAATTGGGTTGGAACAACCGAAAAGCGCAGCATTCGGCCCAAGAAATGTATGACCGTATATTTAAAATGAAATTTTTGCCGCCGGGCCGCATGTTATGGGCCTTGGGAACACCCATCATTCATCAAAAAAGAGTTGGCCAAGCTTTGTTTAATTGCGCCTTTGTATCTACCGAAAACATCGGCAAAACTTTGGAAGAAGCCTTGAAGCCATTCACCTTTATGATGGATATGAGTATGGTTGGCGTAGGCGTCGGTTTTGACGTTGAAGGCGCTAAAAAAATTGAAATCAATTCGCCGATTAGTAAACATGAAGAAATTTTTGTAATACCCGATTCTCGCGAAGGCTGGGTAATGAGTTTGGAAAAATTATTATTCACGTATTTCTCAAAACACTTTGGCTTTAACAATGCTTCGGTGGTGAAATTTAATTATGATGAAATCAGGCCGGCCGGAATTCGCATTGCCGGATTTGGCGGCATTTCTTCCGGACCTGCCCCACTTGAAAAATTACACAATCAATTAAGAGAAGTGTTGCAAGGCTTAGACGGCAAGAAGATAACGGTTACCGCTATTACGGATATTATGAACATGATCGGACAGTGTGTGGTAGCCGGCAATGTAAGAAGAACAGCTCAAATTGCATTGGGTGAGGTAAAAGATAAAGAATACCGCCGTTTAAAAGATTACAGATGGAATTCGGAATCGCAAAAATATGAAGGCAGCATGGCGCACAGGGCACAATGGGGTTGGGCTTCAAACAATAGCGTGAACGTTGACGAAAGCACCGATTTTGAAGAAGTAGCCAAACAAACTGCCATTAACGGTGAACCAGGATTTGTATTCATGAACAATATTCGCGCCTTTTCACGCATGTGCGATCCGGCCGATAATAAAGACATCAAAGCCAAAGGCACCAATCCTTGCGGAGAACAAACTTTAGAATCATACGAATTATGCTGCCTTGTTGAAACATTTCCTTCAAGAGCCGAATCAAAAGAAGATTATTTAAGAACCTTGAAGTTTGCTTATCTATTGGGAAAAACAGCCACCTTGGTAAATACCACTTGGCCTGAAACAAACCGTGTTCAAAAACGCAACCGACGCATCGGCACTTCTGTATCAGGCATCACCAACTTCATTGGCGACCATTCACTCGAAATATTAAAACAGTGGCTCGATGATGGATACAACGAAATTCAAAAATGGGACGACATTTACTCTTCGTGGTTGTGTGTTCCAAAAAGCATCAAAACAACCAGCGTTAAACCAAGCGGAACAGTGAGTTTATTAGCAGGCGTAAATCCGGGATGCCATTTCCCTGAATTTAACTACTATATCCGCCGCATGCGCTTATCGAAAAATTCGAGTTTATTGTCGGCCATATTAAATTCAGGGCTCCACATTGAAGACGATGTTGTAGACTCGAGTTCTGTAGTGGTTGAATTTCCTATTCACAACCAAGGAAAAACGCTCAAAACTGTCAGTATTTGGGAACAAGTAGCACTTGCCGTTTTCTTACAAAAATATTGGTCCGACAACCAAGTATCGTGCACTGTTACAGTAAAACCAAATGAAAGTGATGAAATTAAAACTGTGTTAGACTATTTTAAATACGATTTAAAATCTATCAGTTTTTTACCGAAACTAGAATTTGGCGCCTATGCACAAATGCCATATGAGGCCATCACAAAAGAACGCTATGAGGAAATGTCAGCAAAAGTTACCGCTGTAGATTTTAACCAAGCATCTGAAGATTCAATCGGGGAAAAATTCTGCAATAACGACGTGTGCATGGTGATATAATAAACAATAACCTAAAGTGAAAAAAAGCCTTTTTTAATCGAAAGGTTTTTTTTTAACACAATAACAAATATTTCAGCCTCTTTATAACAAGCATTTAAAATAAAATTCGCGGTTTTGAAATCCGAATTTTTATCCTAAAATTGCGATGAGGGATTTTTATTATTTTAAACATGATGCCAATGAATTACCATCAAATCCAAAGTTTTCCACAGTCGTCTTTCATTTCTAAAAAACATGACTTTTATCATGAGTATGAAAGAGTAATGTCAGTACTATTGCAAGCATACAATTATAATTTTGAAATCGTCAAATGAGCGTCGTTATTATCCTTATATCAGCTAGTCTAATTATTGCCATTGGCTTCTTATTCGCCTTTATTTGGTCGGTTAAAAGCGGGCAATATGACGATGATTATACCCCTTCGGTACGCATGCTTTTTGACGATTCTCCCAAAGTAGAAAATACAGATAAAACAAATAAATAAAAACAAATAACAAAGAAGCGTTTATGGAAATAGAAAAATTTCAGTACGACAATAGAATTGTAAAAAACTTTGCCTACGCCACCATGTTATGGGGAGTAGTAGGTATGTTAGCCGGTTTGGTAGCTGCGCTGCAGTTGGTTTGGCCAATTTTTAATTTTGAATTGCCCTATACCTCTTTTGGTAGGGTTAGACCCATTCATACAAACGCCATCATTTTTGCTTTTGTGGGTAATGGTATTTTTATGGGCGTTTATTATTCATTACAGCGCCTTGTAAAAGCCCGTATGTTTAGTGACTTTTTAAGCAAAGTTCACTTTTGGGGATGGCAACTAATTATTGTTTTGGCAGCAGTTACGCTTGTTCTCGGTAAAACTACCGGTAAAGAATATGCTGAATTAGAATGGCCAATCGATATTTTAATCGCACTAATTTGGGTGGTATTTGGTTGGAACATGTTCGGCACAATTCTGAAAAGAAGAGAGCGTCACTTATATGTAGCCATTTGGTTTTACATTGCCACCTTCATCACAGTTGCCATGTTGCACATTGTTAACTCATTCGAGATTCCGGTTTCGATGTGGAAATCATATTCATGGTATGCCGGTGTTCAAGATGCCTTGGTTCAATGGTGGTATGGTCATAATGCTGTTGCGTTTTTCCTAACAACACCCTATTTAGGATTAATGTATTATTTCATTCCTAAGGTCGCAAATCGACCTGTTTATTCGTACCGACTTTCCATCATTCACTTTTGGGCGCTGATTTTCATTTACATTTGGGCAGGTCCGCATCACCTTTTATATACTGCTGTGCCTGATTGGGCGCAATCATTGGGCGTGGTATTTTCAATCATGTTAATTGCACCATCTTGGGGTGGTATGATTAATGGTTTATTAACCTTGCGCGGTGCTTGGGATAAAGTACGCGATAATGTGGTTCTTAAATTTTTAGTTGTTGCTGTTACGGCATACGGTATGGCAACATTTGAAGGTCCAATGTTATCAATTAAATCAATTAACGCTATTTCACACTTTACAGATTGGACCATTGCACACGTGCACGTTGGCGCCTTGGGCTGGAATGGCTTTATGACATTTGGTATCTTGTATTGGTTAATCCCGAAAATGTTTCAGACAAAATTGTACTCTACTAAATTGGCCAATATGCACTTTTGGATTGGCACCTTGGGCATTGTGTTATATGCAGTTCCAATGTATTGGGCAGGTATCATGCAAAGTTTAATGTGGAAAGAATTTACTCCGGAAGGTCAATTAAAATGGCAATTCATGGATAGCGTAACCAAAATGGCACCTTTCTATGCAGCCCGCGCAGCCGGCGGATTGTTATTCCTTACAGGTGCATTATTAATGGTTTACAACTT
>JBAXXZ010000232.1:0-4470 GCA_037127575.1 Bacteroidota bacterium
GTGTATAATTATTTTTTAAAGTAGGGAGATAATTCGTTTTCAAAATAACGCATTGCGTTTTTCATGGGTAGTGGTAAACCGCCGCCTAAAGCACACAGAGAGCCTGTTTCCATGGTTTCTAATAAATCCTTCATCAACTCAATGTCTATTTTGTAATTTTCATTTACAGCTTTTTCCACCATCTCGGCGCCGCGTGTTGAACCTAATCTACATGGGAAACATTTTCCACAACTTTCGTGGGCTGTAAATTTAAAAAGGTGCTCAATGTATTTTATTAATGGAAAATCTTTTGGTATACAAACAATGGAAGCGTGCCCTAGTAAAAATCCTTCCTTTGCAAAAGAATCAAAATCTACCGTTAGATCCTTGATTTTTTCAATCGGTATCAATCCACCCAAAGGACCACCAATGTGCATGGCTTTTATTTCTTCACGAAAACCACCGCCCAATTCATCAATTACAGTTGATAACGGCGTGCCCATATCCACTTCATAAATGCCCGGCTTTTTAAAAAAACCGTCTAATGAAATGAGTTTTGTACCTGTTGATTTTGCAGTGCCTATAGCAGCAAAGGCCTTACCGCCATTTTTAAAAATAAAAGGCAAGGTGGCCAATGTTTCAACATTGTTTACAACAGTGGGTTGATTAAACAATCCTTTTTGGGTGGGATAAGGAGGACGTACGCGCACCTCAGGTCTTTGGCCTTCAATGGATGAAAGCAAAGCTGTTTCTTCACCGCAAATGTATGCGCCTTGGGCTTTAATGACTTTGAAGTCGAAATTAAATCCTGAGTTCAAAATATTTTGACCAAGTAATTTTTCACCTCGCAAATAATTGATGCATTGGTCAATTTCTTCCACCGATTCAGGGTATTCGCCTCGAATGTATACAATGCCCCAGTTGGCACCGGCGATGTATGCCGCTATCATCATGCCCATGAGTAAGGCGTGTGGACGGTTTTCTAAAATGTAACGATCGGAATAAGCCCCTGGATCACCTTCATCGGCATTACAAACAATGAACTTAGTTTCTGAATTTTCTTTTTTGCAAGACTCCAATTTAAAGGCCATTGGGAACCCTGCGCCACCACGACCTCGTACACCAGAAATTTTTAATTCGTTTAGTAATTCGTCGCTATTTTTACCTAGTAAAGCGGTAAAAATACTGTAGTATTCCTTAATATCGTTATAGGAAGCTGTAATCACAGGCGTGCCTTTACAAGCAACATTGTATTTTTCTTTGCTGTTTGTATGATCTGACTTAATGTTTGCTATCTGCTCAACATCCTTACCTGAATAATTTTTGCCGTTCACATGAAAGGCCGAGTTTTCGTGGCAACGACCCAAACAACACATTTCACCAATTTCATCGGCATTAAAATGTTCGCCCAATTTTTGATGCACTTTGTTTTGGGTGCCTGCTGTCATGCAAGCACTACCATTGCACACATAGGCTTTTTTGCCTTGGTTTTCGGGACGCAGAAAATCGTAAAAAGAAACTGCTCCAACCACTGTTGATTTGCCGATTAAAAAATCTTGGCGCAATGTTTCCATCTCCTCAGCGTTTGGTGTGCCGGTTTTTGAAGCGGCCTTGCCAAGTTCCTCAAACAGATTTTTTTGAATGCCTTTACGGCCTAATAAATAACTTAAGTTAGATGACATTTTGGTGTGTTTTGATCTTGGACTCAAATTGTTGCGTTTGTGAAACCACAACGTTTTGAGGATTTGAATAGATAGTTAATTTTTGATTGCGGCAAAAGGCCATCAATGTAATGCCGGCGTCTTGCGCATTGTTAATCGCTAAACTTGAAGGTGCTGAAACGGCTGCCAAAAAAGGGATGCCGGCCATTTTAATTTTATTGACAATTTCGTATGAAATTCTTCCACTCACAGTGATACATTTAGCTTGATGCAATAATTGGTGATTGATTAAATATCCAATTACCTTATCAACGGCATTGTGTCGGCCAATATCTTCCTGAATGGTTAAACTGTTACCTTCAATATCAAAGGCGCCAGCTGCATGTGTGCCGCCGGATTTTTGAAAATCTTTTTGTTCCTCATGAATTTGATGAAACATCTTTTGTACCAAACTAGGTTCTAAAGGTTTCACATGTTTCAAAGGTTGAACTGTGTTTTCATCCAAATCGGTTTTACCACAAACCCCGCAAGAAGAACCTGATATAACATTGCGTTTACCTTCAAAATCTTTAACAATGTATTCCTCCGGTAATTGCACATTCAGTGCGGTGATGTGTCCATTATCATCTTTTTCAATGCTGTTGATTTGCGCTTTAAATTGAAGATCGCTAAATATTTGTTCTGTGAATAATAGTCCCCGAGCCAAATCAAATTCGTTGCCCGGTGTTTGCATGGTTACAGTAAATGGTTTATGGTTCACTGATATACGCAAAGCGGTTTCAATGGAAATGAAATCTTCTGTTTTCGAAAATTCACTCCCATTAAAAAACACACCATTATATATTGTAACAGCCATTACGACAAGCCTGTAATGTTTCCATCGTTATCAATGTCCATACCTTCTGATGCAGGAATTACCGGCAGTCCAGGCATACGCATCATATCGCCTACAATGGCAACAACAAAGCCGGCACCGTTAGCCAATTCAAATTCACGGATGTTAATTTTAAATCCTGTTGGGCGACCAACTTTCTTTTCATCTTCTGAAAACGATTTTTGTGTTTTGGCCATGCACACAGGAAAGCCTGTTACCCCTAATTTGGTAAACTCTTTCAATTGTGTTCTTGCTTTTGCTGAGTAGGTAACGTCATCTGCACCGTAAATTTCAGTAGCAATGGTTTTAATTTTATCTTCAATTGATAAATTCCAATCGTACAATTGTTTGTAATTGTTCTTTTTGCTTTCAATCACTTCTACCACAGCTTTGGCTAAATCCATGGTGCCGTTTCCGCCTTCACCCCAACCCTTTGAGATAACAGCTTTCACGCCCAATGAAGCACATTTTTCAATAACATAATTAATTTCTTCCTGACTATCGGTGTGGAAATTATTTAAAGCGATAACTGCATTAAAGCCAAATTTCTTGCAATTTTCAATGTGCTTTTCCAGGTTTTCAAAACCTTTTTTAATGTAGTCCATGTTAGGGGTATTGTACTCTTCAGGCTTAGCGCCACCATGGTGACGTAAAGCTCTAACCGTTGCAACAATCACTAAGGCTTTTGGTTTTAATCCACCAACTGGACATTTAATGTCTAAAAATTTCTCTGCACCTAAATCAGCACCAAATCCGGCCTCAGTAACAACGTAGTCGCTTAACGACATTCCCATTTTGGTTGCTACAATTGAATTGGTTCCTTGGGCAATATTGGCAAAAGGTCCACAATGCACAATGGCCGGGTTACCTTCAATGGTTTGCACCAAATTTGGTTTAATGGCATCTTTTAATAAAATGGCCATGGCGCCTTCGGCTTTTAATTCTCGGGCAAATACCGGTCGTTTATCGAATGTGTATCCAACAAAAATGTTACCCAAACGCTTTTTTAAATCGGCGAAATCTTTTGATAAACACAAAATGGCCATTACTTCGGAGGCAGCTGTTATATTAAAACCGGCTTCACGCGGGACGCCGTTTGCAGTGCCACCAATGCCAATAATAATTTGACGTAATGAACGGTCATTCATGTCCATTACGCGTTTCCAAACAATGGTGCGTGGGTCGATGTTTAAATTACCGGTTTTATTTTGAATGTTATTGTCGATTAATGCTGCCAATAAATTGTTGGCTTTTTCAATGGCAGAAAAATCACCAGTAAAATGTAAATTAATGTCCACCATCGGGATTACTTGCGAATAACCGCCGCCGGCAGCGCCGCCTTTCATGCCAAAAACAGGGCCTAAGGAAGGTTCACGTAAAACCACCATGGCCTTTTTACCGATTTTGTTTAATCCATCGGTAAGGCCTATAGATACTGTTGTTTTTCCTTCACCGGCAGGTGTAGGATTGATGGCTGTAACCAGAATTAAATTGCTATTGGCTACTTTATTTTCATCGATTAATGTAAGGGGCAATTTCGCTTTGTATTTGCCGTAATGTTCAAGTTCTTCGGTATCAATGCCTAGTTTTTTGGCAATGTTGTTAATGTGTTCAATTTTGGCGCTTTGGGCCACTTCTAAATCCGTTAAAACTTTTTTTGCTGCAGTTTTTGTTTCCATAAAAGAGATATAGTTAATTTTTAAATTTTGCCTTTAGAATGACACACCAAAGTACTAAATTTCTATTACAAAAGACAATATGTTGTGGTGAATTGAAGGTTTTTGAAGGCAATGTGCCAGTAAATCATTTATTTGGGTGAAGAGATGACATATCTCACAAGCATTTTAAGATTTTTTTATTTCGGAATGAGGCTGCAAAGCGTGTAATTTTGTATTGATTGAATAACAAAAAAATAAATTAAAAAGCCTTTTTACAACTAGTTGATTTGTTGTATAT
>JBAXXZ010000233.1:0-4468 GCA_037127575.1 Bacteroidota bacterium
TGTCTCCACTTAAAGCCGCTTTGCCTTTGTTATCGCCTTTAATGGCAAATAATTCAAAGTATCCGCCAACCACTTTACCGCTTTCGTCTTTTTGTTCAATTTCTTTAGAGCTCCACATGAATTTTAATTTCGATGGGAACACATTTTTAGCCATAGCAATTTTTAAGTATGCATTAACTTTAGCTGTATCAGCCTTAGAAGTTGCAATACCAATTGAAGCACCTTCGGCGTATTGTTTTGGATTACCTTTTTCATCCACCGAAACACGGCCTTTTAAAGGCACCAATGGGAAAGCGTTTTGGAAGAACGAATACAAAGGCACTCGCTTCATAAAACCTTTAATGGCGGTATCTTGTGCATTAACAGAGCCTGTTTTAGCAGCAAGGGTGTCTTTCTTAATAAGTGAATCTTTTTTAGCAAGAGCCAAGGTTTGTTTGGCAATTTCGTTGGTTGGTGCAGTGGTATTAATGGCCAAAGAATCTTTGGCAACTGCAGTGGTATCATTTTTATCTAAACCTTGTAAATGGGCAGCAACAACAGTGTTTGCTTTGTCCATTAACTTGGCAATTTCACCGTTTTCGTAAGTTTCCCAGAATTCCAAGTTAGCAGTACCTTGTAATAATTCGCGTACACGTGCCTTGTCTTTTACACCCGGTAATTCAACCAAAATGCGGCCTGTTGCTTCTAATTTTTGAATGTTAGGTTGTGTTACCCCAAAACGATCGATACGTGAACGGAAAGTTTTTTCAGCATTGCCAATGGCTTCACCAACACGTAATTTAATAAATGCAATCACATCTTCGTTTGAAGAGTTGTAATTGATTTTGCTTTTATTTTCAATCGATTGAAAAATTGGGGCCAAACGTCCGTTCGGATTATTTTTCTTATAAGTTTTCTCAAACAAAACGATAAAGTCATCGTTGTTTAAAACACCTAAATTCTTTTGTGTTTCATTTAATGCAATGTTAAAGGCTGCATCACTATTGTTGTTACTGAGGTTTTTGACAATGTCAATCACCGAAACTTCCAAAGTAACGTTCATACCACCACGTAAGTCTAAGCCTAAATTGATTTCATTTTTCTTACACTCATCGTATGAATATTCCGCAATGAGAATATCGTACACGGTAACCTTTTTCATTGAATCCAAATAACGATCAACGATGCGTGTGGTAATCGAATCAACATAACTTAATTCTTTTGAAGCATTGCCATTCGCAAAGTCTTTGGCTGCCATTTTAATCTTGGCCGAATTGGCCATGTTCTTAGCGTATTCAATAGCATCTCCTTCAACTCCGCGAGTAACCCACGTGAACGATAAATAAAAAATACATGCCAAAGCGAGTAAACTGGCAAATATTTTGATAGCACCTTTGTTTTGCATAATCAATAATTTG
Organism: Bacteroidota bacterium; assembly: GCA_037127575.1. Classification (GTDB taxonomy): domain Bacteria; phylum Bacteroidota; class Bacteroidia; order B-17B0; family Aurantibacillaceae; genus Aurantibacillus. Next base: position 1,398 of record JBAXXZ010000233.1, read on the forward strand.
TGACGTAATTTTTTTTAATTTAAGGCTGCAAATATATCATTTTAACCCATATTACACAATTTTGCCCTAAAAAACTGCTTTCTATCAAATTCAGTCAAATTGGGGTCACATTGCCTACGAATGAGCGCTTTTAAAGGCTGCCCGCTCCTTGCCCTAAAATCCTTAAACAAAAGGTGTTTTAAGTGTTAACAAATTAAAATTAAATCAAAGGCGATGGGGATTATTTGTTACCTTTATTGGCTAAAATTTTTTAACTCCTATGTTTGATTTCCTAAAAAAGCTGTTTGGTACTAAAAGTGAAAAGGATATTAAGAACCTCGAATCTAAAGTAGAAGAAATAAACACCACATACGCATCACTAAAAAATGTTTCAAATGACGAATTGCGCCTAAAATCACATGCCTTAAAAAGCCAGATTAAGGACGCTGTGAAAGAGCAGGATCAAAAAATTGCCGACCTCAATGCACGCATCACTAGCGACACTGAAATGGATGTCAATCAAAAGGAAGATGTTTACAAAGAAATTGAAGATCTTGAAAAGGAAATCACTACCGAAATCGAAAAGGCCCTATTAGCCGCATTACCTGAAGCCTTTGCCATTTTAAAAGAAACTGCACGCCGTTTTAAAGAGAATGCTGAATTGGAAGTATTGGCCAATGCCTATGATCAAATTTTATCAAAAACACATAAAAATGTTGAGATTAAAGGCGACAAAGCTGTTTACCATAACCGCTGGATGGCAGCAGGCAGCGAAATTGTGTGGGACATGGTGCATTATGACGTACAATTGATTGGGGGGATGGTATTGCACGACGGTAAAATTTCGGAAATGGCTACAGGTGAAGGTAAAACCTTGGTATCGACCTTGCCAATATTTTTAAATGCACTGGCCGGTAGAGGTGTACACGTTGTAACAGTAAACAATTATTTGGCCAAACGTGATAGCGAATGGAATGCCCCTTTGTTTCAGTTTCACGGCTTAAGTGTTGATTGTATAGATAAACACGAACCGCACACCGACGAGCGCCGCGCTGCATACAACTGCGATGTGACTTACGGTACCAATAACGAATTTGGTTTTGATTATTTGCGTGATAACATGGCCCGAAACATTGATGAATTGGTGCAACGCAAACACAATTTTGCCATTGTGGATGAGGTCGATTCAGTGTTAATTGATGATGCACGTACGCCTTTAATCATCAGTGGTCCAACACCTCAAGGTGATAAACACGAATTTATGGATTATAAACCCCGCATCGAAAAATTGGTAGGGGTTCAAAAACAATATTTAAATACCTGTATTACCGAAGCCAAAAAATTGGTGGCCGAAGGCAAAGAAAAAGAAGCCGGAATTCCATTATTAAGGGCATACAGAGGTTTGCCAAAAAACACGGCCTTGATTAAATTCTTAAGTGAACAAGGTGTCAGGGCTTTATTGCAAAAAACCGAAAATTATTACATGCAAGACCAAAACAAGGAAATGCATAAAATTGATGTGGAATTGTATTTTACTATTGATGAAAAAAACAACCACGTTGAATTAAGTGAAAAAGGCATCGATTTTTTAACCGGCAGTTCAGATGATCCGAAATTCTTCGTGATTCCGAATGTGGGTGATGAGGTGGCCGAAATTGAAAAGAAAATTATTGACGCCAAAGAAAAGGCCTTGGCGAAGGAAGTCGTGATGCGTGAGTTTAGCATTAAGAGCGAACGCATTCACACCGTGAACCAATTATTAAAAGCTTACACGGTTTTTGAAAAAGATACCGAGTATGTAATCGACGGTGGTCAGGTTAAAATTGTAGATGAACAAACCGGTCGTATTATGGAAGGCCGTCGTTACAGCGATGGATTGCACCAAGCCATTGAAGCAAAAGAAAATGTAAAGATTGAAGCCGCTACACAAACATACGCCACCGTTACCTTGCAGAATTATTTCCGCATGTACAATAAATTGGCAGGTATGACAGGTACTGCAACCACCGAAGCACAAGAATTTTGGGACATTTATAAATTGGATGTGGTTGAAATTCCTACCAACCGCCCAATGACCCGCAAAGATGAACAAGATTTGGTATACAAAACCAAACGCGAAAAATACAATGCGGTAATTGAAGAAGTTGTAAAATTAGTGGCAGCTGGCCGTCCTGTATTAATTGGAACCACCACTGTTGAGATTTCAGAATTATTGAGCCGCATGCTAAAATTACGCGGCATTAAACACAATGTATTAAATGCCAAATTACACGCCAAGGAAGCAGAGATTGTTGCTGAAGCCGGCAAGGCGGGAACCGTTACCATTGCCACTAACATGGCAGGTCGTGGTACCGATATTAAACTCGGGGCGGGTGTAAAAGATGCGGGTGGTTTAGCCATCATTGGTACCGAACGCCACGAATCACGCCGTGTCGACAGGCAGTTGCGCGGTCGTGCGGGTCGTCAAGGTGATCCGGGAGGTTCACAATTTTTTGCCAGCTTGGAAGATAATTTAATGCGTTTGTTTGGTAGTGAGCGTATTGCTTCACTCATGGATAGAATGGGTTTGAAAGAAGGGGAAGTAATTCAGCATAGCATGATTACCAAAAGCATTGAGCGTGCACAAAAGAAAGTGGAGGAAAATAACTTTGGTATTCGTAAACGTTTAATTGAATACGATGATGTAATGAACGCGCAACGTGAAGTAATTTACAAGCGCCGTAAAAACGCCTTGTTTGGTGATAAATTAAGCATCGACATTGCCAACATGATTTATGAAATTGCCACCAATGTGGTTGAAGAATACCGCGACACCAAAGATTTTGATGGCTTCAATTTGGAGTGCATTAAAAACTTCGGTATCGAAAGTCCGGCAAGCGCCGAACAATTTTTAGGTGCCAAGGAAGATGATTTGTCACAATTTTTATTTGAATCGGCACAAAAACATTACGTGCAAAAAACACAATTGGTAGCAGAGCAGGCATTTCCGGTAATTCGCGATGTGTTCACCAATCCAAACAACACCTTCGAAAACATGGTAACGCCGTTTAGCGACGGTATTCGTACTGTTCAGGTGTTGGCCAATATTAAAA
>JBAXXZ010000234.1:0-4466 GCA_037127575.1 Bacteroidota bacterium
ATTTAATGTATTTCAATTGCATGTTGATTTAATTTATTGTTTATTGTTTGGCGCCTTAATTTCTCCCACCGACCCTATCGCCGTGCTAGGCATCATTAAAAAAACAAATGTGCCCAAAGAAATTAGCATCATCATCGAAGGTGAATCTTTATTTAACGACGGCATTGGTGTGGTTTTTTTTCTAACCATTTTAGACATTGTTCAAATTGGTCCTGGTAACTTATCAATCATGCAAACCACCACTTTGTTTTTACGTGAGGTATTGGGCGGCATTGTGCTTGGAATAATTTTAGGTTATTTGGTGCTTTACTTTATCAAAAAAATAAACGAATACCGCACCATTGTATTAATATCATTGGCCTTGGTAATGCTCTGTGCGCATCTTGCCAAGTTTTTGCATGTAAGCGGTCCATTGGCAGTCATTATTATCGGTTTAATGTTTGGCACCAAATCGCATACCATCATGAACGAAACCACCAAAGATTACCACGATAAATTTTGGGAGCTAATCGACGATTTTCTAAATGCCCTTTTATTTGTTTTGGTTGGCTTTCAAATGGTGTTATTGCCTTTTATTGCAAAGTATTTATTTATCGGCTTCATCGCCATTATTATTTTATTGGCATGTCGTTATATTTCGCTTCGTTTACCCATGTTTTTTTTAAAAGACAAACAATTGTTTAATCCCAAAAGCACACTTATTATGACTTGGGGCGGCCTACGTGGCGGACTTTCAATCGCCCTTACCTTATCCTTACCTGAAAGTGCTTTTAAAGAAATCATTGTCTCTATTACCTTTATCATTGTTGTTTTCTCTGTTTTAGTGCAGGGATTAACAACCGAAAAACTCGTCAAAAGACTTTATCAATAATGGATTTAGAAAAATTACAATACCCCATCGGTCGATTTAATATTGAACAAGAGATTGAAGACAAGTATTTGTCGAGGTTGATGAAAGACATCGCCATCTTGCCAAGTTTACTCAGCGACCAACTGGCAAAAATGTCGCCCGCCCAAATCAACACAGCGTATCGGCCAGGTGGCTGGACAGCAAAACAAGTTGTGCATCATCTCGCCGACAGCCATATGAATGCCCACATCCGTTTTATTTTGGCCTTAACCGAAAACCAACCAACAATTAAACCCTACCAAGAACAATTGGTGGCTGAATTACCATTTATTCAACAAATGCCTATTGAAGTTTCTTTTGAAGTGATTAAAAGTGTGCATTATCGTTGGTTTTTTTTGCTGCAATCTTTAAACTTATCTGACTTTGATAAAACCTATCTTCACCCCCAATACAATAAGGTTTATACTTTACGATTGGCCTTGGCTTCATATGCATGGCATGGTAAACACCATTTAGCGCACCTTCAACAAATCGTTTAAAGCCATTCGGCTTTTTTGAAACCTTATTTCAAAGGAATTACATCGAAATAAACAAACGTTAAAATTCAACTTTACCATTTTCATTCCCTCAGCGAAACCACCCCTTTACTAAGTGACTCAAAACTAGCTGCTTATTCATTAGTTTTTTAACAATTCAAAAATTACATTTAATGTATCAAACCAACTATTTTGTTGAAGCACTTATTTACATCTGTCCTCGTCCTTTGCCTCAGTGTTTTAACTTTGGCCCAAAAAACAACAAATAGTAATTTCGTACAAAGCGAAGATATTCTTGGCACCCGCGTTTTTATTGAAAATAAAGGTCAGTTCGAAAACCCTTTAGATAAGTCTGAAAAAGTTTTATTCATGTATGATCACCGCGATGAGCGCGTTTATTTCACAACCAAAGGTTTGATTTATGAAATGTTCGACAAATTTAGCATGTCAGAGGAAGAACGTGAAGCCATTGAAAAAGGCCAACCCGGCGAAATTCCTGAACCTGCGAAATATTATGTGAGAATGACTTGGTTAAATTCATTCGATTTTAAATCTGTTGAAGCATCCAATAAACAAAGCCATTATTTTACTTATGGCAATCCAAACTTAAATTCGTCCACTTTTAAAAAAATCACTTATCTCAATGTGTATCCTAACATTGATATTGAATATGTCATTCCTAAGGACAAAAATGCTGGCATTAAATACAATGTCATTGTTCATCCGGGAGGTGATTATGAAAAGCTTAAAATAGAATACAGTGGTGACGTTCGAAAAATAAAACTTTTATCAAATGGTGATGTAACCATTAAAACAAGCGTTGAAAACATTGTTGAGCATGCACCCACAAGTTTTGACGCTGATAAAAAAGCCATTCAAACCGAATTTGTTCTCGAAAACAATGTGCTTAGTTTTAAACTCAATAACAACACCGATCAATCAAAAGGTTTTGTCATTGATCCTTGGGTGACTTCAATTGCCACTTTAAGTAATAACAATTATGGTTACGATGTGGATTATGATTTTGCCGGTAACACCTTTGTTTATGGCGGAAATGGAGCAAGCGTTTCTACCGGAAAATTTAAAGTAGCAAAATATAGTACAGGTGGTGTTTTATTATGGACTTTTAGTGGCACCATAAGTTCCACAGGCTGGAATTCAGGTAATAACTGGTCTTGTAACTTTAAAGTGAACAAAGGCACCGGAAAAACATATGTTGGCAGAAACAATGCCATACCTTACCTCATTCGACTAGATGCCAATGGCAATTACGACAATTTTGTATCCGCCTCTGGGTCACCAAACGTGCAGGAAGTTTGGAACATGGAATTTAATTGCTCGGGTGATATTCAAATTTTTGGAGGAGGCAGTTCTTCCGGCGGCATTATTAGTTCAACAACAGGAGCAGTTAGCAATGTTACAACCTTCAGTCCTGGTGTAAGCGGTTGTTGCCAAGATGTTGTGGCAGTGGCAGTTGACGCAGTAGGGAATACATTTGTAACCTATTTGGGTCATCCAACCTTGCAAAACAAAATTGCCTTAATCGCCCCCTCTTATACCAATTCCGTTTGGTTGTCACCTACCAGTTTTTCATCCCTCACTTATTTGGCGGTAAAAAACGGATATGTATCATCCGGCGTTGGTGCTGCCGTTGCTTTTAATGCCCTAGCGGTTAACATGAATTACCTCTATTATTATGACGGTAACCATCTAGGTGTTTACAACAAAACCAATGGCAACATGATCAGCTCCATCACAAACGCTTTAACTGCTGGACAACAAGGTGGTGTTGCAGTGGATGATTGTGACAATATATACGTTGGTGGCAATGGATCGGTTTTATGTTATCATTTTAATGGCACTTCTTTTAGTACACTTACACCAATTGCCTTAAATACAAGTACGACCCTAGCCTACAATTATGTGTATGATGTTCAAATCAATAAAATGACACAATTACTTTATGTGAGCGGAAGTGGTTTTGTTGGTAGTTATGCTGCAGCCTATTCAAGTACTTGTGCCTTGGCCACTGTACAAAACCCTTGTAATTTTGGTCAATTTGCCTTGGTTGCCAGCACCAACTCAATTAATTGCGCCAACTTATTTGGCTCGGCCACGGTAACGCCTATTGGTGGCGTTGGTCCATTTACGTATACTTGGTTACCAAGCGGTCAAAATGGTTCAGTTTCAACCGGACTCGGGCCTGGCAACTACACCGTTGTTTCCTACGACAGCGGTGCGAATTATTCATTTACAAGCAACATTACTTTTACACCTAGTGTGCCATTATCAGCCAATGTTATTTCTACCGGTATTTTAAATTGTTTTGGATTAACCAATGGTACAGCCGCAATTGCCAATATTGCTGGCGGTTCAGGCAGTCAAACTTACAGCTGGACAATTGGCGCAAACACATTTACAACGCCTACTGTAAATAATTTAGGTATTGGAAACTATTCGTTGACCATCACTGATGCACTTACTTTTTGCGCATACACCGAAACGTTTGCTATCCTTCAGCCGCAACAATTGGGTGTGATGTTATTTGCCAATAACCCTACCGTTTGCGCAGGTCAAAGCACCACACTAACAGCAATTGGTTCAGGCGGAAGTCCCGGTTATTCATTTTCATGGAATGGCGGCCCAACTACCGACACATTTGTGGTGAGTACTAGTACTGCCGGAACGCCAAATTATAGTATCAGCGTGCTAGATTCACATGGTTGTTTAACAAACGGAGTCACTACAGTTACCTTCGTTCCAAATCCAACATTAACCGTTTCAAATCCTTCAATCTGTCCACTAGAAATTGGCACTTTAAGTGTGACCGGTGCTAGTAACTACACATGGAACAATGCTTATTCAGGCAGTACCTACAGCGACAATCCTTTAGGCAATCAAGTTTATACTGTTATCGGTTCGGCGCAAGCCTGCACAAGTACTGCTACAGGTACCATTTTTCTAAAAGCCATTCCTGTCCCAACTTTAATTTCAAACAGTCCCGTTTGTAACGGTCAAAACCTCAGCTTCACTGCCTTGGGCGGCAGTTCTTTTGTTTGGACAGGTCCACAGTCATATGC
>JBAXXZ010000235.1:0-4465 GCA_037127575.1 Bacteroidota bacterium
ATGATTGAAAAACGGTATGCCTCTTTTGTGGGAAGCTACCTAAACGATGATAAATAGGCATTTAGAACAAAAAAATTATTTAATTAATGTTGCTTTAACATGCACAACTTCATCCATTTTTAATGTTTGTGCAATTTGACCAGTACCTGTTTGTACAGTACCTGAAACCCTGAATGAAATATTGTCTTTTTTAATATAATCCTTAATGTTCACGTCTCCCATGTCCATGGTTACTGAAGTTTGTCCGGTTGGAATAATTGTTTTGGAAGCAACCAAGGCTTCTGCTAAACCGGTAGCATTGATATAAATTGAAACAGATTTTAAGAAATCCAAATTTCCAGAAGAAACGGAAATGCTTAAGCTTTTCATTTTAATCTCACTGATTAAATCGCTTGAGGTTTTGTTGTTTGAGAAAATAGACGAGCTGTTAGTGGGCACATCGGGTGTTTTAATATCAATTGGCGCTGTTGCAGCAACAGTGTTATTCAAAGTTGTGGCCGGAACGATGATATTGTTTGAGTAAGGAATATCAAATTCTGTTAATTGATCAATTGTTGTTTTTGCTTTCTGACATGAGCTAATACCAAGTAGCACAAGCGCTGAAGCAAGGAATAGGATGGTTTTTTTCATAATTTATTTTTTAAAATGGATTTATGCCCTAAATTTTATTTAAAGATAGTTTATTTTTTAATATATCCGCAAGATTTGGTCTTAATCTGCTTTTATATACTGACAAACATTCCGGGCCGTTTTTTACCCTACCTTTTCTTAATTGGCGCTGTTCTTCAATGGGTAGTTCGTTTATTTCTATACATTCAGGAGTACAGCAACCCTTCATTGTTTCAGCGCAATCTTCACATTGTATAAACAACAGATGGCAATCGTCGTTTTTACAATTTACATGTGTATCGCAGGGTTTCCCGCATTGGTGACATGAGGACAAAACATCTTCGGTGATTCTTTCGCCAATACGTTCATCGAAAACAAAATTGATGCCTTTGAATTTACTTTCAAGCCCCTGTTCCTTTACTTCTTTTGCGTACTGAATAATACCGCCGCGTAAATGGTTTACATCTTTAAATCCTTTGTGTTTAAAATACGCGCTGGCTTTTTCGCAACGAATGCCTCCAGTGCAGTACATTAATATTTTTTTATCCTCTTGCCCTTTTAAATGTTCTATTACCAAGGGCAATTCTTCTCTAAAGGTGTCTGCATCGGGACAAAATGCACGCTCGAAGCGACCAACTTCACTTTCGTAATGGTTGCGCATATCAATCACAATGGTGTCATCTTTTTGTATGGCCTCATTAAATTCGGCGGCGTTTAAATATTCTCCGGTGTTGGCGGGATTAAATGTAGCGTCATTGATGCCGTCGGACACAATTTTGTCGCGCACTTTCACGATTAATTTATAAAACGATTTTCCATTTCCATCAACGGCGTGTTTAAAAGGCACGTTTTTGAAGTGGGGCATTTCATAAAGCTTAGTAACAAAATTGTTCCAATGCTGTTCGGGCACATTCATCTGTGCATTAATGCCTTCGTGTGCGAGATATATTCGGCCGAAGCAATTTAAGTTCGACAACATTAAAAATAAATCATCACGCATTTGTTGCGGATTTTGGATGTCGACATACTTGTAAAACGAGATGGTTTTACGCGTGAAGGCTTCTTCTTTTAATTTTTGTTTAAGAATCTTTTTGTCGATTCTGTTTACTAATAAACTCATGTGATAAAAATAATTTCAGGTTATATTATCCATTCCTAACATTGGGCTTTTAATAGAATGCGATGAATCTCATTTTTTATTCATCCCAATTTTATTTAGGTTTGTAAAGGTACTAAGAATGTTCCATAAATTAAATCGATAACAGTCATGACTTCCAAGAATGAAAAAATACTCATCATTGGTGCCGGAGGGCAAATAGGGGTAGAGTTAACCGAAAATCTTTCAGCCATTTATGGTTCAAGTAATGTGGTGGCATCTGATTTAAAACCCAATCATGCACTGCAAAACAATCCTTTCGAAACCTTTGATGCGCTTGATAAAACGGCCATGTACAATGTGGTTAAAAAACACGGCATCACACAAATCTATCATTTGGCCGCTTTGTTATCGGCTACAGGCGAACAAAACCCAATGTTTGCTTGGAAACTAAACATGGAAAGTTTGTTTCATGTTTTGGACTTAGCCAAAGAAAAACACATTCAAAAAATATACTGGCCAAGTTCAATTGCGGTTTTTGGTCCTACCACGCCCCGTGAAAATACCCCGCAATACACGGTGATGGAGCCATCAACCATATATGGCATCAGCAAGCAGGCAGGCGAACGTTGGTGTGAATGGTATTTTAAAAAGTTTAATGTTGACGTAAGAAGTTTGCGTTATCCTGGCTTAATAGGCTGGAAGAGTGCGCCTGGCGGGGGCACCACGGATTATGCGGTGCATATTTTTCATGAAGCTTTAAAGAACAAAACCTATCAAAGTTTTTTATCTGAGAACACCTCCTTGCCGATGATGCACATGGAAGATGCGATTAGGGCCACCATTGAAATTATGCATGCGCCTTCAGAAAACATAAAAATAAGAGGCAGTTACAATTTATCCGGTATTAGTTTTAATCCAAAACAAATTGCTGATGAAATACGAAAACACATTCCCGATTTTACAATAAGCTATGCGCCCGATTTCAGACAAGCGATTGCGGGTAGTTGGCCGCAAAGCATTGATGATGCTAGCGCAAAGCAAGATTGGGGCTGGAAAGAAAAGTACGATCTACCTAAACTAGTAGAGAATATGCTTGTGAACTTAAAAAAATCCGTTTTAGTTTAAGCCTCAATTACCTCAGCATTATGAATGGCTATTTGTTGTGCCACGTTTTGTGTCATTTCCATAAAGGCAATGGCTTGAGGTGTTGTTTCCTGCAAAATAGCGGGTCTTCCGGCATCACAAGATTCTTGAATGCTTTGTATCAAAGGAATTTGGGCAAGCAATGGCAATTTCTTTTCTTCGGCTAAATTCTTCACGCCATCTTTACCAAAAATATAATATTTATTTTCAGGTAATTCGGCAGGTGTAAACCAAGCCATGTTTTCAACCAAGCCCAAAACCGGCACATTTATTTGATCGAGTTGAAACAAAGCAATGCCTTTACCCGCATCGGCAATGGCTACATTTTGTGGCGTACAAACTACAACAGCGCCTGTTAATTTTATTTGTGAACACAAACTAATTTGAATATCGCCTGTGCCCGGAGGCAAATCAACAATTAAATAATCTAATTCGCCCCAAACGGTATCGTAAAACAATTGCGTGAGGGCTTTGGTGGCCATTGGTCCGCGCAATGCAATTACTTGATTTGGACCGGCCATGAAACCGATGGAATTCAATTTAACGCCATAGGCTTCAACGGGGGCCATTTTATTTTGGCCTTCATATTCGGCTTGACCAGGGTTTTCGTGTTCAACGCCAAACATGATGTGTTGAGAAGGACCATAAATGTCGGCATCCACCAATCCCACTTTAGCGCCTTGTTTGGCAAGGCCCATGGCTAAATTGGCGGCAATGGTGCTTTTGCCTACGCCGCCTTTTCCGCTGGCAACGGCAATAATATTTTTTACGTCTTTTAAAGTGTTTGCTTCGCTTTCTTTTTTTGTCGTAACGTTTGATGACATGTTCACAATAACCACGGCTTCTTTGTCGACAAAATGCAAAATAGCGTTTTTACAAGCATTTTGTATCATGTCCTTCATTGGACAAGCGGGGGTGGTAAGAACAACGGTAAATGAAACATTCTTTCCATCTACCTTTACATCTTTAATCATGTTGAGGGTAACCAGATCTTTTTTCAAATCAGGATCATCAACATATTTTAATGCATCGAGTACTTTTTCAGCGGTAATTTCCATGGTGTTTGGCTGATTATTTTGCCGGAGCAGTTGGGGTTGGGGCTACAGTAGCAGTATTTGCAGGCATTTGGGCCGGCATTTCAGCTTCTGCAATGGTTGATTGGATGGCGTTTGCTATAGAATCTTGAAACACTTTAGCTCTTGCGTGCATGGCTTGACGGTCTTCAGCGGCCGGACCGCAAGAAAATAAAAAAACAAGATTAGCAGTAAAAATAATAGCAAGTAATTTGGTTTTATTCATCATGGTTATAAAAATAGAAAACAAAGCTAACTAAAAAACAGAAAAGCCCCAAAGCAATGCTTTGAGGCTAATCCGCTAACTAACTAAACACAAATATTAATGTTTTGCTTCTGCAGCAGGAGCAGCAGTTTCAGTAGCCGGAGCAACAACTGCGGTTGAATCTGTAGCTTCAGGAGTTTCCATTGTAGTAGTGATTGAAGCAGCAATAGAATCTTGGATTTGTTTTGCTCTTTCTTCCATTTTAGCTTTTTCTTCAGCTGAAGGTCCACAAGCGACAAACGTAGCTACAACAGCTACAACGATAATTGATAATAC
>JBAXXZ010000236.1:0-4457 GCA_037127575.1 Bacteroidota bacterium
ACATTATCTTTTGTTGTTTCATTAAAATATTTTTGGCATTGTTTCAATCTATTTTATTGTATCTTTTTCCTTCCATATTTGTTAATATGAATATTACATATATATTTGTTTACAATTCAAAATTAATCTAACAATTAATACAAAAAACAATGAAAAAATTATTATTAGTAGTAGGTGCAGCATCAGCACTATTCTTGGCATCTTGCACAAGTAAAATTTCATCTAATTCAAAAAACTCTGTACCGTTTCCTGGTATGACAGTAACACGTGCAGATTATAAATTATCGAAAGATGTAAGTGCTGAATTAGAAGTTAAAGCATGGTCAACTTTTGGCGGTAAATTAAGTGGTGCTAAAGCTGTTGGTGAGCAAAAAAACGAATTACGTCAAGGTTTCATTAGTGGTTATTATTTAGATTTAGAGTCTAAAATTGCTGCTTACCGCTTGTTGGATGCAAATCCTAACTTCGACTACTTAACCAACATCCGCATTTCAAGAGAATTTACAAAAAAATGGATGTTCTTATTTACTAAATACAACACCAAAATTAAGATTGTTGCAAAAGGTATTACTTTAAATACTGAAAAATAATCTAGTCCTTTATTTAGTTAAAATAATTGTTAACACTCAAAATATTAAAAATGAAAAAAGTCATAACATATTCGTTTATAGCTGCCTCAGCACTGTGGATGATGTCTTGCGGAAGCGCTAAGACCACTTTACAAAAAGACATTAAATACATGTCTTTGCACTTTAAACCACTTTCACGCAACGATTTTACTTTGGTTGGAAATTTACAATCAGAAACAACTGTTGGCGGTGTGTTTGGAGCACCAAATCCTACAACAAAAGAAAGACCAAAAATACTTTCCGGTACTTATGCTGCAAATATTAAACAAGGTCGTTCTGCAAAAACTGAAGTAACTGAAATAATGTATTTCGCACCATCAAATGGTGAAGCCATTACAGGTTCATTGTATGACAATGATATTTTTAACACCATTTATTCATCAGCAAGTGTTGGATTAGGTGTAGCTGCTAAAAAACCGGGTAGCGGTGGATTAATCGCTAAATTATTGTCAAATCTAAAAGTTAAAACAACCACGGCTGTTATAGCTAATTCTGATCCCGCAAGAGATTACGCTTTTTTTGGCTTAATTGAAAAATACCCGGATATTGATTATTTTATCAATGTTCGTTTCGACAGAAAAACTGTTGTTGGTAAAGGTGGTAAATCATGGATTGAAACCGTTACTTGCAAAGCTGATGGTATCAAATTAAAAACTGATTAATCAGAACTTAAATAAATTAAAAAGCCGCTAAATTTTTAGCGGCTTTTTTTTTTACTCAAATATTGCTAGAAGGATTCATCGTAATTTAATTTCCACAAACCATTCATCTTTTTGTTATCTAAAAGTATAGCTGTTGGCAATAAGGAAAACAAAATAATGATCTAACAAACACATCATTTGTTTAAATAAAAGAAAGCAATTAGACTTCAGTAATTCAATTACATGTTAATGCTCGATCAATCATACTCCAACATGCAAGGCGATTGGCCTTTTTAGCGTTTGGTAATTATTGCTTTCACTTAAGATACAAAAATCTAAGCCCCGAACATTGACTTAAACAATTTACCAATGGCATATAATACCAATATCGTAAGAATAAATCCTACAAGTAATAACAATGTTCCAGCTAAACCTATGGTTACCACACTGCTTATGAATAAGGCGATTAAGCCGATAACGATGTAACCTATAAATAAAGTTGATAAAAAATCCCCTCCTTCTTTTTTATTCAAATGCTTTAAAAAAATTTGTTTGTGCCTGATGTTATTCACTGCATTAGTGTGTGATGCTCGCATTGGATGAACCAACTTGATTGAATTTTGCCTCTTTAGAAATTGTGTGACTTTTGCATCGTTTTGAATAACTTCTACAGAATTTTCATGCAAACCTTGAAGATTGTTTAAGGGCACTTTATTAATATTGTCATTAGTTTGTGTACCCGAAGCAACTTGAGCCCTTGGTTTCTTTTTCTCCAATGAAACAGTTTGCGTATTTGTGGGTTGCTTGTTAGTATGAGCAGTAAAATAAAATCCCTTTTGGTACCTTCTTTTTTGTAAAGAAAACTTGTGGCCACATGAAGAAACTAACATGACTAAAACCACTAATAAACTGAGTTTTTTCATAAAACTGATTTCTGACTCTTAAATATAGTAAATAACGCAAACATTGCGGAAATATTTTGCTTGAAAGGCTGGTTTTTCCTTATCTTTATTTCTTCTATAAGTTACAAGATGTTGCATAAAAAATTATTTCTTTTCGTCCTTTTATTTTTCGCCATTTTAGGGCAATTAGATGCTCAGGTTGACAATCCAAAAGCCTTCTTCGATAAATCAGGTAAACAAACCAACGAAAGTATGTCGTATTATTATCGCCAGCAAAGCGATACCGACCAATATTACAGATGTTTTTATACCAGTAACGGCAAAATTTACTTTCGCGGTAAAATAAAAACCGTTGATATGGAAGATGAAAACAAAAACGTGTATGCAGGCTTATGCCAATGGTATTACAAAAACAGCAACTTAAAACAATCACGCACTTTTAACGAAAAGGGCATTGAAACGGGCACTTCAAATTATTATTATGAATCGGGTAAAATTTGGAAAGAACTTGAATTTGAAAACGGGAAATTAAAAGAAAACACTTACACCGAATACAATGAAGACGGATCAAAAAGTAAAATTTTTGAAGATGATTTCTTAAACAATTTTAATGAATGGGATTTATATTCAAGCGACAAAAGTTACGCATCTATTAATGGAACAGGTGAATTAGAATTATCTTCACTAACCAAAGAAGGCACATCACGTTTTATCAATCATTCAGTTGAATCAGGTGAATTCAGTATTGAAGCCATCATCAATAATTCGGAGAACGGTGAAAATGCAAAAGTTGGTTTGATATACGGCTTTAAAGATTGGCAAAACTATCACTTCTTTGTGATTTCAAAACACAACATGTATTTGGGTTCCTTTTACGAAGGCGTAAAATCAACCAATATTGATGCCATGTATGTTTCAGCCATTCAGCCAAAACAAAATAATGCGCTAAAAATTTTATCAACCGGCGATAAAATTTACTTTTCTGTAAATGGTGAAATTCAGTACAAAGATGATGTCATTAAATTATACGGCAATAATTTTGGATTTGTTTTAAGTGGTAAATCGAAATTAAAAGTCGATAAGTTTAGCATCAAGGAAATGAATTTTTCATCAACCGGCGGTGGTGGCAATGCCAGCGGCAACAACCAACCTGCGCCAAGCGACAAAGATGTTAAAGCAACAGGCTCAGGATTACTTTTCAGTACTTCAGGTTATATTTTAACCAATCACCACGTAATTGATAATTCAAACAAATTTGTGGTAGAGTTAAATGGTCCTACCGGCAAACTCAATTACAAAGCCGAATTGGTGTTACAGGATAAGGAAAATGATTTGGCCATTCTTAAAATTAAAGATGAAGCTTTCACTTCTATTCCCGAGATTAAATATGCGTTTAAAGAAAATGGTGGTATTGATGTTGGCGGCAGCGTGTTCACCATTGGTTATCCGCATGCTTTATCGGGCATGGGCAAAGAAGCCAAGTTTACTGATGGAAAAATTAGTTCTAAAACCGGTTATAACGGCAGCATTAATTCGTTTCAAACTTCCATTCCTGTTCAACCGGGCAATAGCGGCGGGCCGGTATTTAACGAAAGCGGGCAACTCATTGGTGTAATTAATGCCGTTTACCGCGATGCCGATAATGTATCTTATGCCATTAAATTAAACTACATTAAAAATTTAATTGAATTGTTAAACGACAAAATTGATTTGCCAGCCAATAATTCGCTCACCGGCTTAACCCTTGAGGAAAAATTAAAAGTATTAACCAATTATGTTGTACTGGTAAAAACGAAATAATCACATGAAACTTATTCGATACGTATACGCACTTCTTTTTGTTATTTATTGCTCTGTTGTTGCTGCACAAATAGCGCTTCCTAAAAATGAATTAGACGATAAATACACCCCAAACGCCAGTTCAATGTTTAATAATCTGGTTAAAAAAGCCTACGATGAAAACTCATATGTGGAAATTGAATTTAAAAACTTGGTAAAATTTTGCCCTACCCTTTTAGCACGTGAAAAAGTATTTTTTTGTTACGAAAGAACTTTGTACAAAGGCTTGGTTGCAGTTGGCGGCATAGGTAAGGCCTTTGGAAAGGACATTTTTCAAAATGCTTTTATTACCAGCGGTTTATCGCGCTTTTCCGACGGCAGTTCGTTAGAACCAAAAGATGCTTTACAAACAGCCACTTATTTAGGCAGCTCGCCTTTATTGCATTTGGGCGCAAAACTTTATTTTAGCGGTACAGCTTTTGAAGAAGCCTTTTTTGAAATGAATT
>JBAXXZ010000237.1:0-4417 GCA_037127575.1 Bacteroidota bacterium
TGTTATAACATTAGATGTTATAACATATATTTGTGTCCTAAAATAAAAACAACATGAAAAAATTATTTACAACAGCAGCAGCAGCCTTAATGATGCTTTCTGCAAACGCACAAGTTAATTGGAAATTAGATGCATCACACTCAAAAGTGAGCTTCTCAGTGGTTCATGCCATGGTGGCTGAAACCGAAGGTCGTTTCAAAATGTTTGAAGGTACCGTGAGTTCAAAATCAGATATGGATTTTACCGATGCCAACATCAACTTTACCATTGATGCTTCTTCAATTAACACTGAAGACGAAAAACGTGATGGTCACTTAAAAAGTCCTGACTTTTTCGACGTAGCAAAATACCCTACTTTAACTTTCAAATCTACTTCAATGAAACCTACAGGTAAGGGCAAAACGGCTTACGAAGTGGAAGGTGAATTAACCATGCATGGAGTAACCAAAAAAGTAAAATTCTTGGCCATTGGTGCTGCTAAAACTGTAAAAGATCCATACGGACAAACTAAAAATGGTTTTAAAGTTACCGGTACCATTAACCGTAAAGACTTTGGTTTAACTTGGAACGCAGCTTTAGAAGCAGGTGGCGTAATGGTTAGCGAAGAAGTAAACATTGTTTTAAATATTGAATTAAACAAAGCTTAATTGTAAATTAGTCCCCAACACATGTTGGGGACTTTTTTTTATGTTATTAGAAAAGGAAATACAACAAAAGAATTTTAAATCGCCGCAACAAAAGTTGGCGATTAATTTGTTGTATACCACCAACTGGCTCAATTACCAGTACCACCAGCATTTTAAGAATCACAAAATTACCGTTCAACAATTTAATGTACTGCGCATTCTTCGCGGTCAATACCCCGACTATTGCAGTTTAAAAGTCATTAAAGAACGCATGCTCGACCGCATGAGCGATGCTTCACGCATTGTAGATAAACTCGTCGAAAAAAAATACATCATCCGTCACCAATGCCCAAGCGACCGCCGAAGCGTAAACCTCATGATTTCCGACAAAGGATTGGCCATCTTAAAAGACTTGGATGTGATTGATGAATCCACCAAAGACATGTTCAAAAACCTGAATACAAAAGACGTTGATAAATTGAATCAATTGCTTGATGCCTTGAGGGGTTAAGGCTTGCAAATGAACTTGTTTGCATTGAATTAGAAAAATTACAAATTCCACATTCTCATAAAACTATAGTATAAAGATTAGACGTGCGTTAGCCTGGCACGGCGCGAAGCTGTTCTGCGTGAATTGAATTTTTTGTGGAAAATAAATGAAGGCGCCTAAGGAAGGATGTGGGTTTGCGGCGTTTCAAATTCTGCGAAAACTGGATATAGTGCGGAAGCAAGCAGAATTTGTCTACTTCATTACTTTTTTCCCAAAAAATTCAAGAGAGCGTCAGCAATTGCCGTGCCTTGTCTTTTTGTTTCTTTTTTGACCAAGAAAAAAGAAATTAAGTATGTTGAAAATTAAAATGACTGAATATATAGGGCTCAAAATTTTTGTATGAATCAAAAATTCATTTTTTCCCCTTCACAGTATAAAGTCCTTCCTTCACATCAATCACTTCTTCATCCAACAAATCACGCAGGGCCTCGGTCCATACTGCTTGATTATAAGCAGTCATGCTTTCATTTAATTCCTCTAAACTGAGGGCCTTTAATTGCAAGCGCTTAAGTAATTTATCACGCATCGGTGAATTAGATTTTTTCTTTTTCTTTAAACACACATCACACACACCGCATTCTTTTTCACCTGTTTCGTTAAAGTAACGCAACAATTGTAATTGTCGGCAATGCGCATCATTGTTGGTATAATCAATAACAGAATTTATTTTTTCGAGATAATTTTGTTTTAATTTTTGGTAATTGGCAGGATTAAATTCTAAAAATTTATTGTTCAATCGGTTTTGTGTGAACACCAATTTTGGAAAATCGTTGTGCGGTAAATAGGAGATCAAATGGTTTTTATCCAAATAGGTCAATTGCTCAACAATGTTTGCTGCAGCCAATTTTATACGATAGGCAATGTCTTTTTCATTGATAAACACATAACTTTCAAACAAGCCGCCGTAACTACGTAACAATGTTTTTATCAGCAGTTCAAATTTTGGATATTGCAATTCAAAATGGTACAAATCTTCTTTGCTTGCCGTGAGCATCAATTTAGAAGGTTCAAAACCTGCTTCTAGAAAAGACACATAATTTTCTTTTTCTAAAAACTTAATGCTGTTATAAATGCTCAATGCAGGAATGTTATAACTGCGCGCTACACCATCGATATCGAAATCCACTCCCAATCCCTCCCCTGCCCCAATGGCTATTTGATAATAATTGCAAATGGCATTGTAACACTGTTTAATCACGTCAATTTCAGGAAAGGCCAATTTAAAATTGTCTTTTAATTTTTCCTGATCGGCTTTGGTATAAAAAACAGTTGAATAGGCGCTTTGCCCATCACGACCGGCTCTTCCCGCTTCCTGAAAATAAGCTTCCAAACTATCGGGTAAATCTAAATGCACAACAAAACGCACATCAGGTTTATCAATGCCCATACCAAAGGCATTGGTGGCACAAATTACTTGGGTTTTATTTTCAAACCAAGCTGTTTGAATTTTGTTTCTATCATTGTAATTCATGCCGGCATGATAAGCCTGGGCGCTGATTTGATTGGCTTTTAAATAGGTAGCGAGTTCCTGTGTTTTTTTCCTGTTTCTTAAATACACAATGCCTGAACCGCCCACATTTTTTATCAACTTCAACAATCGTTCTGCTTTGTTTTCTTCTAACTGCACAACATAGCGCAAATTGGCTCTGGCAAATGATTGTCTGAATACCTGCACCTCCTTCATATCGAGTTGCTTCACAATATCATCAACCACCGGCTGTGTGGCACTGGCCGTTAGCGCAATTATTTTTACCTTCGGAAAATAGGCCCGCATTTCGGCAATACGCGTGTAACTGGGACGAAAATCATATCCCCACTGCGAAATACAATGGGCTTCATCAACCGCAATTAAGCTAACAGGTAAGTACGATAATTTTTGACGGAAGTTGTCATTCTGCAAACGTTCGGGTGAAACATACAAAAACTGCACATGTCCCAATGCCGCATTGTTTAAAGCAATATCAATTTCTTTGTAATTCATGGCTGCACTAATGGCCACAGCCGAAATGCCGCGTTTACGGAGGTTTTGAACTTGGTCGTTCATCAAAGAAATAAGGGGCGATATCACCAAAGTGGTGCCGCCAAGCATTAATCCCGGCACTTGAAAACAAATGCTCTTACCGCCACCCGTAGGCAGCAAAGCCAATGTATCCTTGTTATCTAGCACCGAAAGCACGATTTCTTCCTGCAATGGTCGAAAGGTATCAAAAGACCAAAACTTTTTTAAAACCTGTGCACTCTCTGCTTTTGCTTTAGAATTCAAAACGATACGAATTTCAGAAAATTTTATCAAACATTTTTTTATTGAGTTGCTAAAAATATTGTAATATGTTTGTGCCCGTGAAAATAGTACTACAATTGTTTATTTTTTGCCTGAAATACGGCGCTTCAGATACTAAATACTCTGTATATTCGTTTTAAACGCAAAGTTCTGAAATCAAAAGCACTATATCGTCTTCTTTTATTCTGTTTGTTTCTCAACAGCATGCAGGCACAAATGGTGAGCCTTTCGGGCACCATAAGGGATAAGGACAATAATCCCATTGATGGGGTGACCATTGCCGTGAAAGAGTTGCCGCAAATTTCCACTCAAAGTAACGAGCAAGGATTTTACACTTTAAAAGTGGAAAAGAACAAAACATTTACCTTGGTGTTTTACAGCATCAACCATGTGCCCTATAATCAAACCATCACCACTTCTGCTGATAACAACCAATTATCACCCATTTTAAAATTTAAAAATGAATTAATTACAGTTGAAGTCACCGATTTTAAAAGTCGCAGTGAGGAAACAGTTCGATTAGATGCGAAGGTGTATTCTCAAATACCAACGCCAACGGGCAATTTAGAAGATATCATTAAAACCCAAATGGGCGTTAGCAGCAACAATGAACTAAGCAGCGGCTATAGTGTTCGTGGTGGAAACTTCGACGAAAATTTGGTGTATGTGAACGATATTGAGGTGTATCGGCCTTTTTTGGTGCGCAGCGGTCAGCAAGAAGGTTTAAGTTTTGCCAATCCAAACATGGTTCAAAATATTCAGTTCTCTGCAGGCGGATTCGAAGCCAAGTATGGCGATAAATTGAGCAGTGTATTGGACATTACTTATCGTAAACCATTAAAATTTAGCGGCAATGCTTCCGCCAGTTTTTTGGGTGGAAATGCGCAGGTAGAAGACATTAGCAACAACCGCTTAATTGCCTGGAACATTGGCGCCCGTTACCGCACCAACAGTTATTTA
>JBAXXZ010000238.1:0-4402 GCA_037127575.1 Bacteroidota bacterium
TAACTTTTCGGTATTCATAGTGTCTCTAAAATCTTTAAAATTATTTCTTAGCTTTTACTGGTGCAGCAACTTTTGTAGAGTCTACCGCTACTTCTTTAGGTCCTTGTAATTTTTGCACAAAATACACCAACTTCCAACGCTCTTCTTGCGTTAATTGACTGGCGTGTGAACCCATTGAATTTTTTCCGTAAGTAATTGAATGGAAAATTTTTCCTTCAGGTAAATTCTTTAAAGGACCGCTGTATGCAGGCGGAGGACCGGGAAGTTTACCGCCAACTTTACCATCACCGGCGCCGTTAGCACCATGGCAATGGATACAAAATTTGCTATACAATACTTCGCCGTCTGCTTCCCATTGTGCCTTGTTATCAGCCGAAAGCGGATTGTGTAAATTTAGTCCTGCTGCTTCGTACCCTTCAGTTGTATTAGGATAAGCATATGGTATGTAACCTCTGGCTACGGTACCTACAACAGGCTTCATGGCATTGTTCAATGTATCGCCGTCAATTGTATGCACGCTATAATATTCAAGTGATGGAGAGCGATACATATCGGGCATAAATTCAACACCCGGACTATTTGCATCTTTCTTTCCACATGCGCTAAATCCTGCTAATAACACACTCATTAAAGCTGTAGAAAAAGCAAGTTTTATAGTTTGAGAATTTTTTTTCATCTTTCTTAGTGTGTTTCTTCTAAAACATATTTTGGTTCAACAACGTAAGAGCCTTTTTGGTTAACTTCTTCAGCACCATTGGCTTTTAAAATTTCTTCTGCTTTAGAAGCTTGGTTGGTATTGATATCCAAAAGAATTAAAAATTTATCATCTGTTGTTCTTGGATCAGGATTTTTTGCTTTAGCACCCGGTACTAACCAACAACGTAATAAATACGTTAAAGCCAGGCCATGTGCCGCGCAAAATACTGTACTTTCAAATGTAATAGGAATAAAGGCCGGGATATTAAAATAATAAGCCCAATTTGGTTTTCCGCCAATATCATTCGGCCAATCAGACACCATCATGTACCACATCATTAAAGTGGCAAGACCTAATCCGGTTAAACCATAAATAAATGCGCAAATTGCTAAGCGTGTGCGGGGAACACCAATGATGCCGTCGATACCATGTAAAGGCATTGGTGAAAATACATCCTTAATACGTATTCCGGAAGCTCTTAATTGCTTGCAAGCCTCCATCATTGGAACTTCATCTCCAAAAACGCCATGAATGATTTGTTTATTAGTTGCCATAGTATATTAAATAGTCTTTTTAATGATGTGAATGAGCTGCTACTTTCTTTTGTTGTTCGCCTGATTGTTTCAAAATAGTTTTTAACTCAGCTTGAGCTATTACAGGGAAGAAACGAGAGAATAACAAGAAAAATGTTCCAAACATACCAATTGTCCCAACAAAAATGCCAACATCAATAAATGAAGGTGTGTAAGTGTTCCAAGTGGAAGGCACGTAAGTACGACACAATGTTGTAACGATGATTACAAAACGCTCGAACCACATACCAATGTTTACCACAATTGATAAAACAAATGTTGCAACAACTGATGTGCGAATTTTTTTGAACCAAAATAATTGCGGTGATACAACATTGCATCCCATCATAATCCAGTATGACCAAGCCAAAGGCCCGGTTGCCCTGTTTAAGAAAGCATATTGTTCCCATTCAACACCTGAATACCAAGCTACAAACAACTCAGTTAAATAAGCAACACCAACTATTGAACCAGTAACAATGATTACAATGTTCATGTATTCAATGTGCTTAACAGTTAAGTAAGATTCCAATTTGTAAATTTTCCGAACAACTAACATCAAGGTTAAAACCATGGCGAAACCTGAAAATACGGCTCCGGCAACGAAATAAGGAGGGAAAATTGTTGTATGCCAACCCGGAACAATTGACGTAGCAAAGTCGAATGATACTATTGAGTGAACAGAGAATACTAGCGGCGTTGATAAACCGGCCAATACCAAAGAAACTTCTTCGAAACGACTCCAGTGACGAGCACTACCGCCCCAACCAAATGATAAGAAACCATAGAATTTTTTTTGCCAAGGTTTAATTACACGATCACGAATCATTCCGAAATCAGGAATCAAACCAATGTACCAGAAAACCATTGACACAGTCATATAAGTAGACACCGCAAACACATCCCATAATAATGGAGAGTTAAAGTTAGGCCACAACGAACCAAATTGATTTGGTAATGGAAACAACATATAATCCAACCAAGGGCGTCCGGTATGCAACAAAACGAAAATAGCTGCGCACAATACAGCGAAAATTGTCATCGCTTCAGCTGATCGGTTAATTCCCATGCGCCACTTTTGACGGAATAATAATAACACAGCAGAAATTAGCGTACCGGCGTGACCAATACCAATCCACCACACGAAATTGGTAATATCCCAAGCCCAATCAACACCATTGTTGCTGCCCCAAGAGCCAATACCAACGCCAATTGTGTAAGCTAAACATCCAATCCCCCATAAAAAACAAAGGGCACAAATGGTGGTGAGTGTGTACCAGCCGCGGGCTGCTTTACCTTCAATTGGAGCAATAATATCATCAGTAATTTGGCGATAAGTTTTATTGCCTAATATTAATGGTATTCTGATTTCTGATTCTGCGTGCATATGAATTCCTATATTATATTCTTAAATGAAATTTATGAATGTTTTTCTTCTGTTTCTTTTGCTGCTTCTACTTTCGGTGCTTCATCAGCAAAAATGATTTGCTCTTCTTGATTTCGAACTTTCACTTTGTATGAATTGGTCGGCTTAATACCAACATCTTCCAACAAGAAATAAGTACGTTCATCGTTTCTTTCTTTTGAAATCATTGAGTCGTTGTCATTCAAATCACCAAATACAATAGCACTTGAAGGACAAGCCGATTGACATGCTGTTTTAATAGCGCCATCTTTAAGCGGCGCACCTGCCTTTTTAGCATCCAATTTACCGGCTTGCAAACGTTGCTGACACATTGAACATTTTTCCATTACACCGCGGCTGCGAACAACCACATCAGGGTTTAATACCATGCGGCCCAATTCTTGTTGCGCAGGATTTACGTTAGCAAAATCTTCATTGCCATTGTAATTAAACCAATTGAAACGACGTACTTTAAACGGACAGTTATTTGCGCAGTAACGGGTACCAATACAACGGTTATATGTCATCATGTTTAAGCCTTCAGTACTATGACTGGTAGCTAAAACCGGACAAACAGTTTCGCAAGGTGCATGGTTACAGTGTTGACACATCATTGGCTGGAAAGTCACTTGCGGATTAGCCGAAGGATTTTCCATTTCGATGTACATTTCTTTGTAACCTGTTCCTTCTTCAGCACCTTTACGTTTGTTCATATCTGAACTATAGTAACGGTCAATTCTTAACCAATGCATGTCGCGTGTTTTGGCAATTTCTTCTTTACCAACCACAGCCACATTGTTTTCGGATGTACAAGCTACAACACAAGCGCCGCAACCGAAACAAAGATTCATATCAATGCTCATGCCCCATTTGTGACCGGGACGAGGGTGTGCAGCCCACAAATCTACATTGTTTACCGAAGTTTTACCACCGCCATGAACGGTTAGTTCAACAGCTGGGTTCCAGTATTCTTTTGGATTCGATTTAAATTCATTTAAATATACTTCGCGTAACAAAAATTCTTCACGACCCATGATGGTGTGTTGAATTTGTGTAGCAGCAAACAAATGCTTCTCGCTAGTACCTGCAATATTTACGTTTAATGAAACAGGTTGAATTGTTTCATTGATTACACTCATGAATTGAAATGCGTTAACACCAATACCGTTAGCCACTTTTAAGGTTTCAGCTGAACGGCCATAACCAAGCGCTAAACCAATGGTGCCTGGTGTTTGACCCGGTTGCGGATAAACAGGAACTTTTACAGTTACACCATTTACGGTTAAATCAGCAATGCTTCCGTAAATATCTTGACGCAACATCTCTCTTAAGCCCATTTCCTTTACATCGGTAGGACTCATGGTAATGTAATTATCCCAAGTTACTTTAGAAATAGGATCAGGCATTTCCATTAACCAAGGATTGTTACTGTAGTTACCGTTACCCAAGCCCATTTTTTCATAAACGAATAATTCCCATTTGCCGCCTTTTAATGAAGCAGCCATAGAACCGGCTTTATTATAATCAGGATTCGGTAATACTACCTCTCCAGCTTTTTCTTCTTTTTTCTTTGCGATAGGTTCAGGTTTAACCACTTTAGATGAATCTGCCATCATTTCAGCAATTGCCGTGGCAACACCTTCCATCAAAGGTTTTCCTGTTGAATCAGTTGCTAATGGCGTTACAGGCGCATCTTTGTGAACTGCAACTTTTACACAACCATCATGC
>JBAXXZ010000239.1:0-4402 GCA_037127575.1 Bacteroidota bacterium
AATCAATGGCGCGCTTCAGTAAGAGCGGGCTATTCATACAATGTGGGTCGTTTGAGTTTTCCGATTGAAATTGGTTATTATGTTTTTCAAAAGGTGAATCCAGATGCGAATTTGGTAAGTAGAATAGGGGTGCGTTATTACAGTGCAAGTGGCATTGTGGCTCATTTTGGATTAAGAACTCACTTTGCCGTGGCATATGATTTTGAATATGGATTGGGTTATCGCTTTACAATAAAATGATAAGATTTAAAAATATCATATTTCTAAGTGTGATCATCTTTTGTTCTTGCAACAAAGATTCTGCACCTGATTGTTTTAAATCGAATGGACGGGAAGCCAATGAAATAAGAGATATTAAGGGATTTAATGCTGTTGAAGTAAATAACAATGTGCAAGTTTACATTTACCAAGGTAATGCTTATAAGATAGAGGTAATTGGTCCAAAAAATCTTTTGAAGAAAGTAGAAATTGCTTTGCGTGATACAGTGCTAAGTATTTCTAATAAAAATGAGTGTGCATTTGTAAGAGGATATAAGCGAAAAATACAGGTTTTTGTTACCATGCCTAAATTAAAGTATGCTAAAAACAATAGTGTCGCAAATATGGAAATTTCGCCCTTGTTTAAACAAGATACCATATCGGTACGTAATGAAAATTCGGGTGATATTATACTAAACGGAAGCTATAGCCAAATATATGTTAGTTCACATGGTAACGGTGATGTGCGACTAAAAGGTGATTGTAATGAATTATTGATTTATACCAATGGTTTGAATTATATCTACGGCCAAAATATGTTGGTACACAACTATGCTTATGTGGCCACTTTGAGTTTAGGTGATGTTTACATTAATGGCAGTCAATTAAAACAACTCGATTATCATATTCACAATGCAGGCAATATATACTGTACGGGCACGCCGATTACTTTTAACAACACTTTCGAAAATTTTGGAAAGGGTAAACTCATCAAATTAAATTAGCCCGTCAAACTATTTAGCAAAACTGTTTTTTAATTACTTGAAAGTAATGAATACACTTTGTTACGCTAATTCTCAATAAATCTATCCTGTAATTCTTGTTCAGTTTGAATTAGGTGGATGATAAAGTTAAGTAAGTTTAATAAGTGCATTTGAGGATTAGAGGAGGCGATGAGTTTGTATTTTTCGGCTTGTGTTAACTGTAATGCCGATGCCACACCAAAAACCGTTAGTTGCGACGCTGTTTCGTAATCCACAATTTTATTTTGTACTGTACTGAAATAATGCACAATTGAATCCTGTAAATTACTCAACACAATTTTTTGATTGTTATTCTGGTATTCAATTAATCCGGCACCGTATAATTTAGGTTTTAATACTTCGGTAAAAATAATCAGTTTAAAAATGGATTTTGCCTCTACCAAAACATCCATGGCACCATTTTCGTATGTTTTTAAAATTCGGTTGATTTTTACTTCACAGCCATATTTTTGAACCTGACCTTTTTCAATGTAGGGAATGCCAAATGATGCATCATTATCCAAACAATCGTCTATTAATTGACGATAACGGTCTTCAAATACATACAACTTGGTGGTTTCACCCGGTAAAAGCACCATGTTTAAAGGAAACATGGGAATGGTTAACTGTTTGATTTTCATATGCAAAATATTTTTATTTAATATTTTATGAATTTTATCTAGAAGTCGGTCCGAAAAGGCATTGATTAATGACATCATTTCTAATAAATACGAATACTTTGAAGAAGACGTTGGGTATATTAAAAAAAAATATTTGTGACCTGCACGTTTGCCCCTTTATTAGGCGTTTCACGTTCGCATAATACAATGAATTCAGGCTATTTTGATAGCAGGCGGTTTTAATCAGACTCAAACTTCTAACGAAGTCAAGAAGCAATACACATTAATCTAATTACTGCACAATGCCTAATTTTTTGGCAATGGCAGCTGGGATGGCCTTTTTGTGCAACATGATGGATGTAGTTTTGAAGAGCACATAACTTTCACTGGCGAAAAAATAACCGTCACATTGGTTGGATTCCTTGCCCCAAGAGTTTTTAACATAATAATACAAAGTGCCATTTTGGTCTTTGTATTGACCAATAAGGTGCATGCCGTGGTCGTCTTGCGTTTCGTAATTATCAAAGGCTTTTTGACGAATTTCTTGTGTGATGTTTAATTGTTTCACAGGCTTAATTGATAAATTCTTTTTTTCTTCATCAGTCATTTGCGCGATGGGCGTTTCAGGCACAATGGCCAATCCGTCCTTTCGCATAAAACCTGCTTCACTAACATCGGCGCCCCATGCAATGGTATAGCCACTGTTAATGGCTGAATTCATTACTTCACTCAGTTCATTCAAAGGTAAATTGTACACTTGTTGCCAATTCCAATTATCCGGAATTTCCAGTACAAACGGATGGTAAAATGGGTGATGGCTAAAAGAGGTTAAAAACACATAATCATCAGGGTTTAGTCCTGTGGCCTCAGCATAAGATTTTGGGGTGTAGGATTTTCCATTGTATTCAAATTTTTCTGGCACCTTTCCTAAAAAGTCGTCGCAGGCTGCATTAATTGTATTGTGAATAAAACTAAAATCTATTTTTTGGGTTTCATCCAATGATGCAGGAATGAGTATGTTTTTTAATGTTGTTTCCAATAATTTGTGGTTGTGAGGTGCTTTTAAATCTTTTTTGCCGGTGTACAAATCTTCAGGCATCATGCCATCATTTTTTAGCACCAAAATGGCGTCGGGAAATCCACCACCTTCACCAAAATTTGTTTTACCATGCATGCGCACGTAGTTATCTGCCTTTAATGAATACACTTTTCTCACCACAAACATTTCACTCAAATTAAATTCCTTGCCTTTGCCCATGCGGATTAATTCACTTTCAAAAAACGAAAGTGATGAAAACGACCAGCATGTGCTTGTTTGATTTTGATTTTGGATACCTGTAGCATCCAAGTTTTTTATCAAACTGAATTTATATTCACTGTCTTTTTTATTTGTTTTTTCTTGGGCTAGGCCAATGTTGATGCCGATGCATAAAAACAGAAGGGCTAAAAAGGTGTTATTTATTTTCATGTTTTTTTTGTTGTGAGATTAATTTCAAAAGGTAACGAATTTCAAAGAAGGTAAAGATAATGTATGCCAAGATGAATTGGATTGAAAAACTCGGAAAATTGATTGGAAAAAGAATGGAATAAACAAAGATGCCAATTAAACTAAAGAGTAGTTTTAAAACACTGCCTACCAGCATTAAACCTGTAAACGACGATTTACCGGCAAATACGGCATACAAGATGTTCATGATTAAACAAAATCCGCTTAAAACTAGAATTGACCAAAGAATGTGCAGGTAATTGTTTGTTCTGTAAATGGAGTAGAGGTAAGTTAAGCTTATGCAAAGAATGAGTGGCAAAGCAATCGAAAAAAAGATTTTGCTGATAACCTTATTTGTCATGCTTGATAAAATCTTTCAGAACCAAATAAAGTGATGCTGCAATGCCCAATAAACTTAATATGATGGTCCAAATTGGTGTAATTTGATGGTATTTTTCATCCAGTTTTTGTCCGCCCCATGCAAATAAACCAATAATGACGCCCATCTGTACAGCTAAATTGCTGTACTTTAAAAACAGATTAGGCTGTTTTTGTGGCATTGGCTAGTTCAGGTTTTTGTACCATGTTTTTTACTTTGGCTCCCATGTTACAAGTTCCGTTAAAAATGGCACCCGGTTCAATTGATAATTTTCCTGTAATGATATCGCCGTTAATTTTTGCTGTTTGTTTCAAAGAAAGTGTTTCGTTCACAGTCACAATCCCCCGCACTTCTCCGCTTAAATCGGCGTTTGCACAATTTATGTTGCCTTCAACAAGGCCGTTTGGACCTAAAACAAATTTGCCATTGGTGAAAATGTTTCCTGTTAAGGTACCGTCGATGCGTACATCGCCAGCTGAATGGATATCACCCGAAATTTTGGTGCCATTGCCTATTAAGTTAACAGCGCCAACATCATTATTTTGATTTTTACCCGAACCCATTCCTAACATGGCCATAAACTCTAAATTGAATGATTAATATGTATCAAATATAAATTTTAAATATTTGTTTTGCAAGAAATTAAGGCTTTTTAGTTTTTGGTATTGAGTTTCTTGTAATTGTCTTCATAAAACAATTTATAACCTTCAATATTTTTCTTTTTATATAAAAAGGGCAAATTGCTTGCTAATATTGGTATCAGCGTAACCTCTTCCTTTTTGATAGTGCCCTTAAAAATGTCGGGGTCGTTTTTTAAATTCTCAAAGTAGTTGTAAGCCCCTTTGGCATTGTCAAAACTCTTAATTATTACAATTTAATGAATCATTTTTTAAGATAATTTAGTGAATTGTTTAAA
>JBAXXZ010000240.1:0-4401 GCA_037127575.1 Bacteroidota bacterium
CTATAATTATAATTTACAGTATCAATATAACCTTTGCCTGATTTCATCAAATTTGTGTAGGCATTCAATGCTTCTAAATTTAATTTTCCGCTGGGAATAGCGCCAACATGACAAGCACTTATGGCACAACTGCTATTAAAAATTGGCTGTATGTTCTTACTAAATGAAATAGTTGTTGGCAGATGACATGTGCTTTTTAGTTTGCCAATGCCTTTGGTGCAATCAGAAAGAGCAACACTTGCCATTAAAAATAAAATGACAAGTGTTGTAAACTTATGGCTATAAAAAACTGGATTTTCCAATTTATCGCTTATTACATTTCGTAACTAAACATGGCTGGGATGTTATTCGCAATTTGATTCGATAAAGCTGCCGCATTATCACTTAGCGAATACAAGTTTAGGTTACTTAAAAGGTTCAATTTAATGCCTTTAAACAGTTTGTTGTAATCAACCACAATGTGAAGAAATTGCGTTTGATTTGGAATAATGGAAAAATTTTGATCAGGCATCATCACATCCTTTAAATGTGTATTTGTGCCTATTCTATAAATGAAGGCTTGCATTTGTTGAACTGTTCCATTGGCATTCGCAGAGGTATCTATCTTCCCTTGAAAATTCACAAAAACATAGCCCGATGGTTGGGCTGCGTTTCCAAACCACATCGTTGGTTTATTGAATATACTGTCGTTTGATGTTGGGCTAATTGTATTTGTGTTTGGCGATAAACCAACATTAAAACGAATGGATTTGTAATTCCCGGAAGGGACCGCTCCTGCCAAATATTGTTCAATTTCCATTGCCTTTAAAATATTTAACCCCGAAACATCGAAAATAGACCCATCCGTTCTTACAAGCTGTATACCTGAAACGTACAATTGAGCAAGACTAACAGATATTTTGCGTCCACCTGTCATTGTGTACACTTTATCATAAGTGTCAACTTCATTTGTGTCTGCATTGGTGTGAAAATGCAGCATCAAAGATCCATTTGAGTTGTTTGAACTTGTTTCTTGTGTTGCAGTGTTTTTCTTTTTGCATGATGCTATGATAAAACAGAGAATAGTTCCTAAAAATATTGCTGTTGTTAACGATTTTATTGAATTTTTCATAATCAGTATTAAATTTTGTTTTTTTAATTTGCTTAAAATAAAAGGCTCCAACCGGCATAAATAGTTGAACGCCCGGTTAATTGTACGCCATTGAGATTCTGATAAAACGGCAAACCACATTCAAATGAAATTTTACTTTTGGCAACTTTTTTTAAATAAAGGTTAAGTCCAACATATCCAAATGCTTTTGTGCCCCCATAATTAGCAGTCTTTGCAGCGGGTTCCATCACTTCATATTGCTCAGTGTCTTTACCATAAATAATATCTGCAGCGTTTATTTCTGCCCTTAACGAAGTGCTCATCCAAGGTAAAAAACGATAAGCAAGCCATGTATTAGCATTTAATTCATTGCCATAAACATAAGCCCGCTTGTTATAACCTAAACGGTAAGTTCCATTTAATTGTGTACCCCAAAGAAGCCGCGATTTATTGAAAATGTAAGTGAGCCCAGGCAATAGATCAAATGTGCCGTCACCTAATTGCATCATATATGGTAATTGATAACCTGGCAGCATACTTTTTGAATCTCCTTTCAAGTCAATGCTTCCAAAAGGAATATTGATGCCTCCGCTCAAAATAAATTGTTGATTTGCCTTATTCAAGAGCGTGTACATTGTATAGATTTTAGAATCACTAAGTCCTGATGTATTATAATTCATTATGGAAACATTTTGATTGGCCATGATCATGCCGTTCATATTCATTTGCATAGTGCCGGGCAGCATTTTCATGTTCATGCTAAATTGATTGTAATTAAGCATTACCATTACAGATAACTTTTCGGTAATCCCGTACATCGCCATAAGCATGTGCATATCCATCTTCATGGCTTTTGGAGACATGATGTAATTCTGATAAACAATGTCATCAGCAATCTTCTTTGTTCCTATTTGAATGTTTTCCATTTGCATATTCATATCCCTGTACGACAACATCCAAGTACCTTTTGAATGAAGGTGACCAAACATTATTCCCGATGGATTTAAATCGTTTTTCAAGCAATTGCATTGCAAAGAATCACAGGACTGACCATGGCCAATAAAGAAATTTAGGATAATAAATACCGTTAAAAATGTTTTTGGCAATAAACAATCATCCATCATGAAAGAAAAATAATTTTTCATGATTTTTGTTTAAAATGAATACATAGAAACCAATTCCCGGTACTTTTATTAAAGTATTAGCAGATAGTTTACCGATTTCTTAAGTAGGCAGGAATTAACAGGAAATAATACAGGGAGGGTGAAAAACAGAATCGAGATGATTTGAATACGCGATTATTTGAAGTGCCACAAAATTACTACTGCTATTGTGAGGGCTGTTAAAAAAAATAGACTTTGTTTGACAAAAGATTTCAACTTGTTTAAGGCCTTTCAATTTACTATTTGGCAATTGCTCTTTTTTTTCCTCTTCTTGCAGTTGTTTTTTAAGATGGCAACTGCCTTTGCAACAATTGCCGGGTTCATCTTTTTTTTCACACAAGGTTTTGGCTATTTCGGCTCTGTTTATTTCAAAACTTAAATAAATAACACTTGTTACTAGAGTTTGATACAGAAATACCAAGGCCAAAAAAATATTAAGTGCAATTTTCAAATTCAATGTAAATATAAAAGATTAATCTAAACAAAAACAAAATAAAGGCCACAGCCTTATTAATACTGCTTAAATGATTTGAAATGAAAAAATAATTCGCCATCGAAAAGATGAATTGAATTTTATGAATCAGTTCATTTAGATGAGGATGGTATATTCATAAAGGGTTTTTATTATATCTAACTTAAAAAACAAGACGCATTCGATTTTTGTCTTATATTCTATTCAAAAAAAAACCACCTAAAAAAAAGGTGGTTTTTGTTTTTTTGTAGCCCGTACGGGAATCGAACCCGTGTTTCGTCCGTGAAAGGGACGCGTCCTAACCCCTAGACGAACGGGCCAAATTTGCATTTGGGATTGCAAAAGTACAAATTAAATTAAATAAAAAAAA
Organism: Bacteroidota bacterium; assembly: GCA_037127575.1. Lineage (GTDB taxonomy): Bacteria > Bacteroidota > Bacteroidia > B-17B0 > Aurantibacillaceae > Aurantibacillus. The sequence continues at coordinate 3,096 of JBAXXZ010000240.1, forward strand.
ATATTTCCGAAAAATATTTACCTCCCCTATCACACCGATTCATCAAGGCTTCTAGAACATACGCGAAAAGCTGGTTCTAAAGGCAATTCCATGATTTATAATTTACGAAAGTTAAAAGGAGGCGTATAACAAACGACCTGTTAAAAAATAAATGGTAATCCCAATGATGTCGTTTAAGGTGGTCACAAAAGGTCCTGTAGCCAAAGCGGGATTAATTTTAAAGCGATTCATGGTTAATGGCACAAAAGTGCCCAAAAACGAGGCGCATAATATTACGGTTAATAAAGCCAAACTCACGGTGGCGGCTAATCGCCAATCTTCTATCACAAAGGCATACGACCAAATTAAGGCTGCGCAAATGATGCCGTTAATTAATCCTACCGTTAATTCTTTTAACAATTTTGGTGCTAATTTATCAATGAGTAAAGTATTATTGGCCAATCCTTGCACAATGATGGCGCTGCTTTGAACACCTACATTGCCACCCATGGCACCAATGAGCGGAATAAAATAGGCCATTTCAGGATGAATTTTAATGTGTTCTTCGTAAGTACCAATAATTCGAGAACCAATTATGCCACCGCACATGCCTACCAATAACCAAGGAATTCTTGCCCTTGATGAACGCCACATGTTGTCGTTACTATCCACATCGTCGGATAAACCGCTCATGCGTTGAATGTTTTCGTCGGCTGTTTCACGAATCACATCCACCACGTCATCGATGGTAATACGACCAACCAAACGCCCCAAGGAGTCAACCACCGGCAAAACAACCAAATCGTACTTCTGCATAAACTCTGCCACTTCTTCGCTGGTGGTGTTGGTCTTTACGGATTGAATATCGGGCTGATAAATTTCTTCAATGAGTGCCATTGGGTGTGAGATAATCAGCTTTTTAAGCGATAACATGCCAATTAAACGTTGATTGTTATCTAAAACATACACGGCATACATCACATCCACATTGTCGGCCTGGGCCCTAATTTCTTCAATACACTGCGATACCGTTTCAAAGGCATATACACTCACCAATTCTTTGGCCATTAATGAACCGGCAGTGTCATCGTCGTAATTAATTAACTCCGCAATGTCGCTGGCTTGATCAATGTCTTCAATGTGTGAAAGTACTTCTTCTTGTATTTCTTCCGGCAATTCGGCAATTACATCGGCAGCATCATCACTGTCCATGTTATCCAACTGCTCGGCAATTTCTTTGGTACTAAAAGTGGCTAAAAGATCTTCACGTTTGTCATCATCTAATTCTAACAATACATTGGGCGCTAGATGTTCATCGAGTAACTCG
>JBAXXZ010000241.1:0-4377 GCA_037127575.1 Bacteroidota bacterium
GTAATAAAAATTATTTGGTGAATGTAAACAAAGAAGGTTTTTTATTTTACTCTGACAATTTTAGTTTAAAAGGTAAGGTGACTGATTTTAATAAACCGTTTTTGTTGGATATTCCTTTGGAGCCTATTGATACCGGGAGGATTGTGGAGTTAAAAAACATCTTTTTTGATGTAAACAAATCGGATTTAAAAGCGGAAAGTATTGCGGAATTAAAAAAATTACAAGCCTTTTTGCAAAAAAATGCGGCCATTAAAATTGAAATCAGCGGGCATACCGATAACAGTGGTGATAAAAAGTTAAACATGACTTTATCGGCCAATCGTGCCAAGGCGGTTTATGATTATTTAATTAACACTGGTGGTATTGCGGCTGCGCGATTAACATATAAAGGTTTTGGAGACACCAAGCCAAAAGTGCCAAACGACAGTGCCGAAAACATGGCCAAGAACCGTAGGACTGAATTTAAGGTGACTGCTAAATAAGAGCTTATTAGGCAAAAACTTTGCGCCATTTACTTAAGACAAATAATTTAAACAGCAATTTGTTTTGGTGTTCGTTGTTGGTATCGCTTAAGTGGATTTGTTGATTATTTACAAATTCAAAATTGGCACTTTTAATTTCGCTTAACATTTGTGGACGAATTTGTTTCATCCAATCCTGCATTGGCGTTTCGAAACCAACTTTATCATAACGGTTGTAAATTTCTTTTGGTAAATAAGCCTTGCTTGCTTCGCGCAATAAAAATTTTGAAACGCCATTTTGAATTTTTCGGTTGCCGTTAAAGGAGAACATAAAATTGATTAAATCTACATCGTCGCTAAATGGCGTGCGGCTTTCAACGCTGTGCCACATACCGCAGCGGTCTTCACATTTTAAAAATGTTTTGAGTCGTGTGCGGTAAATGTCATCCAATAAAGCTGCGTTCACATTTGTAGGGTGATCGGTAAATTTATGCTCATCGGTTGCGATAAAATCGGTTTTTAGAATTTGTGATTTTAGTGAATTTTTGAAAGTGTGTTTTTGTTTTATTTTTTCTTTTGCAAAAAAGAGGAAAGGATTTTGAATGGTTTTTGATGAGGCTTTTATTTCCTTAAAAGCTTCAGCAAATTGAAATTGTGTAATTAAGTTTTGCCATTTGGCGAAAAAATGGTGGTGATAACCGGCGAACAATTCATCGGCGCCTTGGCCATCGAGTACTACTTTTATGCCACTTTTTTTGGCCAACTCCATTACTTTAAATTGGGCGTAGGTACTGGTATTCCAAATGGGGGCATCTTGAGAATAGATTAAAGTATCCACTTCGTTTAAAAAGCCTTGTAAATTGGGTTCTATTTTTATGCTTTTGGCATCTATTTGTTTGTTCACCAAATCGGCAAAATATTCTTCACTAATGGCATTGTTGCGAAATACGGAGGTGAAGGTATGCACTTTGTTGGAGGCATTTGCGGCGATAATTGCCGCAATAACACTGCTATCGATTCCGCCGCTAAGACAGGTACCAACTTCAACATCGCTGCGTAAACGCAAGCGGATGGCATTTTCGAGAAGGGTTTCAATTTTTTCAATCAGCATTTCATCGCTCAGATGATCGTTCGATAAATTATTGACGTTTTTTAAGTGGTAGTATTCAGATAATGTATAAGTGTGTGAATTTAAATCATACACCATTTGTTGTCCGGGCCACAGTTCAATAATATTTTCAAAGAAATTCTCAGTGTCGTTTTCAATTAAACCATGAAGTAAATAATCGCGAATAACTTTCTGGTTGTTTGTTGCTTTTACAAATCCTGCTTTTACAAGGGCTTTCTGTTCACTTGCAAAGGCAAAACAATTTTCATTTTGAAAGTAATAAAAAGGTTTTACACCAAAACGATCGCGCGACATAAAACAAATTTGTTTGCCAATATCATAAATGCAAAATGCCCACATGCCGTTAAAACGTGAGGTACATTCAAATCCCCAAGCCGCGTATGCAGCAAGTACCACTTCTGTATCGGTTTCTGATTGAAAATGGTAACCAATATTTTGTAATTCTTTTTTAAGTTCTAAATAATTGTAAAGTTCGCCATTGTATGTAATCCAATATTTTTTTTCGGTATCACATAAAGGCTGGTGACCACTTTCGGTGAGATCGATGATAGAAAGTCGGCGATGCGCGATAACAAGATGAATGGCATCATTTTGTTTGAGCGATAAAATATTGTTGTTGGGTGAATAAGGCAGAATTGCTGAGAATGCGTGGTTTGTTGAATTGTTGCAAGGGTAATTGGCTTGTTTTGTTGCAACTAAAAAACCTTCACCGTCGGGACCGCGGTGTTTTATGGCTTCACTTAATTGAATGATTTTTTCAATGGCGTTGAATGACTGATTGTTTTTTAAAATTATTCCTGCAATGCCACACATAAATAAACACTATTCAACCCACATGAATACTTGATCGCTGTTATTAAATTTAGAAATATCCTCTTCCTTTAAAATGACAAAGAAATCAATTAATGGCAATATACCAAAAGCGCCGCCTAAACTGGCGATATAAACTACCGGAACGAAAGGAGCACAACCTAAATAAATGCGGTGTAAACCAACAATACCAAAGGGTAAGGGAAATGCTAAAATGGCGGCGGTGATTTTTTTATTTTTACTTTTGTGTTTGTTGAATATTTGTAGAAGCGGATTAGGCCGATTTTGTGATTCACTGTAATTTTCGAATTGCAGAATGTTTTTCATGACCAAATTATGATCAGGCATTACAAAATTATTGGCATGCAATTGAAGTCCTTTAAAACACAACAAGCTGAAGGTTGTTATGAAAAAAAATTGACGAATTAATTTATTGAGCATTAACATGGTTCAAGCTCCAAAATTATAATATTAAAAACAATTGTTGATAATAATTCAATACTGTGGCGCTTGATTTTTTAATTTAGATGCCCAAATCAAAGTTTGTGACGTTAATAAAAAGTATTTCAGGAATAAGGGGCACCATAGGCGGATTGCCTGATGAAGGTTTAACACCATTGGATATTGTAAAATTTTGTTCAGCCTATGCGGCTTGGATAAAAAGTGAAAACAGTACACCGGCGAAACATAAAGTGGTGATAGGTAGAGACGCCCGAATGAGTGGAACCATGTTAACCAATATTGTTTCAGGCACATTAATGGGCATGGGATTGGATGTAATTGATTTGGGTTTAAGTACAACCCCAACAGTTGAAATGGCCGTAACAGCATTTGGGGCTTCGGGTGGTATTATCTTAACAGCTTCACACAATCCTAAACAGTGGAATGCATTAAAATTATTAAATCACAAAGGGGAATTTATCAGTGAGCAAGAAGGCAAGTTAATTTTAGAAATGGCGAGTAACAGTCAGTTCGATTATGCGGAGGTAGATTATTTGGGACACTATGAAGAACAGAATGAATTTCTTTCTCAGCACATTAAAAAAATTCTTGACCTGCCATATGTGGATGTAAAAAGTATCACATCGGCAAATTTTAAGATTGTGGTAGATGCCATTAATTCGTCGGGAAGCATTGCGGTGCCTACTTTGTTAAAAGCCTTGGGGGTTCAACAAATAGAGGTAATTCACGCTGAAGCGAACGGTGATTTTGCGCATAATCCCGAGCCATTGCCTGAGCATTTAAAAGATTTGAGTGAAACAGTTTTGCGCAATCAGGCGCATTTGGGCATTAGTGTAGATCCTGATGTTGACCGTTTGGCATTTGTTTGCGAAGACGGGAAGATGTTTGGTGAAGAGTACACCTTGGTGGCAGTAGCAGATTATGTATTGAAGCATCATCCCAAAGGCAATACAGTGAGTAATTTATCGAGTACCCGTGCATTGCGTGATGTGACTGAAGCAGCCGGTGGTTTATATGCCGCTTCGGCGGTTGGGGAAGTGAATGTGGTGAAGATGATGAAATCAACTAGGGCAAAAATTGGTGGTGAAGGAAATGGTGGGATTATTTTACCCGAATTGCATTATGGGCGAGATGCTTTGGTTGGAATTGCAATCTTTTTGACCCATTTGGCCAAATTTGGACAATCGATATCAGCCTTGAGAAAATCTTATCCGGATTATTTTATTTCCAAAAATAAAATAGAATTAACACCAAAGATCAATGTGGATGATGTGTTGTTGAAAATGAAGGAGAAATATAAAGATCAACCAATCAATGACGTTGATGGGGTAAAAATTGAGTTCGACAAGGAATGGGTGCATTTGCGTAAAAGCAATACCGAGCCCATTATTCGCATTTACAGTGAAAGTTCGAATGCTGAAAAGGCGGATGCTTTGGCGAAGAGAATTATGGAGGATATAAGGGCCATTATTTAATGCTTCGATCAACATTATTTTTTTGAAGTTTTCCCTGATC